>NZ_JBEXZD010000071.1:0-42353 GCF_040628575.1 Streptomyces sp. NPDC006393 | reverse complement strand
CCCAGTGCCAGCAGGAAGAAGGTGATCGGTTCGATCGTGATGGTGCAGTCGGGGCGGCGCGAGGGTTCGGCGCAGCGACACCGCTGCGGGCCCTCCGGCGTGTCTGCGCGTGTCGCGCTCGCTCCCCTACGCCTCGCTGCTCGCGTCGCGGCGCAGCGAGGGCTTGAGGTCCTTCAGCCGGCCGAGCAGGCCGTTGACGAACGAGGGCGACTCGTCCGTGGAGAACTCCTTCGCCAACTGCACCATCTCGTCCAGCACGACGGCGTCCGGGGTCTCGTCGACCCAGATCAGCTCGTAGGCGCCGAGTCGCAGGATGTTGCGGTCGACGACCGGCATGCGGTCCAGCGTCCAGCCGACCGCGTACTGCGCGATCAGCTCGTCGATGCGGGTCGTGTGCTGGGCGTAGCCCTCGACCAGCTGCATCGTGTACTCGCTCACCGGCGGCTGCCGGGTGTCGCTGCGGGCGTGCCGGATCCAGTCCGCGAGGACGGTCAGGACGTCGACGCCGCGCTGGTCGCCCTCGAAGAGGATCTGGAAGGCACGCTTGCGGGCCGTGTTGCGGGCAGCCACGGTTAGCTGGTCACCCGGCCAAGGTAGTCGCTCGAACGCGTGTCGACCTTGATCTTCTCACCGGTGGTGATGAAGAGCGGGACCTGGATCTGGTGGCCGGTCTCCAGCGTGGCGGGCTTGGTGCCGCCGGTGGAGCGGTCGCCCTGGACGCCCGGCTCGGTCTCCTGGATGGTCAGCTCGACCGCGGCGGGCAGCTCGACGTAGAGAACCTCGCCCTCGTGCTGGGCGACGGTGGCCGTGAAGCCCTCGATCAGGAAGTTGGCGGCGTCGCCGACGGCCTTGCGGTCGACGTGGAGCTGGTCGTAGGTCTCCATGTCCATGAAGACGAAGTACTCGCCGTCCATGTAGGAGAACTGCATGTCGCGCTTGTCGACGGTGGCCGTCTCGACCTTGACGCCGGCGTTGAAGGTCTTGTCGACGACCTTGCCGGAGAGCACGTTCTTGAGCTTGGTGCGCACGAAGGCCGGGCCCTTGCCGGGCTTGACGTGCTGGAACTCGACGACGGACCAGAGCTGGCCGCCTTCGAGCTTGAGCACCATGCCGTTCTTGAGGTCGTTCGTGGAAGCCACGGTTGCGGAATCTCCTGGACTGACGTGGACGACCCCGGGGCACGCGCCTACAACGCGAGCAGCTCCTTGGTCGTGATGGTGAGTAGCTCGGGTCCGCCGTCCGCCTCGGGGCGCACGACGAGCGTGTCATCGATCCGGACACCGCCCCGGCCCGGGAGGTGGACCCCCGGTTCGACGGTGACCGGCACGCAAGCGTCCAGTTTACCCATGGCCGCGGGGGCCAACTGCGGGTCCTCGTCGATTTCGAGTCCGACACCGTGCCCGGTGAGCGGCTGAAGGCCCTCCGCGTACCCGGCGGAGTCCAGGACCTGACGTGCCGCGCGGTCCACGTCCCGGTAGGCGGCGCCGGGTGCCAGCGCCTCCCGGCCGGCCCGCTGAGCGGCGAAGACCAGGTCGTAGAGCTGGATCTGCCAGTCCGCCGGGGAGGTGCCGATCACGAACGTCCGGCCGATCTCGCAGCGGTATCCCCGGTAGGCCGCGCCCAGGCACACGGAGAGGAAGTCGCCCTCCTCGACGCGGCGGTCCGTGGGGCGGTGACCGCGGCGGCCCGAGTTCGGGCCGGTGGCCACGGACGTGGGGAAGGCGGGGCCGTCGGCGCCGTGGTCGACCAGCCGCCGCTCCAGCTCCAGTGCGAGATGCCGCTCCGTGCGGCCCACGAGGATGGACTCCAGCAGTTCACCGAGGGCCTGGTCGGCGATCTCGGCGCCGATTCTCAGACAGGAGATCTCCTCCTCGTCCTTGACGACTCTGAGCTGCTCCACCGCGCTGCCCAGGTCGGCGAGGCGGATCCGGGGGGCCACCGAGGCGAGGGCCCGGTGGCGGGCCACCGTGAGGTGGTGCTCCTCGACGGCGAGCGACTCGGCACCCTGGGACTGGGCGACGTCGGCGGCGGCGACGGCCGGGTCGCCGCCGGGCTGCGGCAGGACCTGCACCCCCAGCGCCTCGTCGGGACGTCCTTTGTGGGGCCGGTCGTCAGGTGGGCCCTGGCACAGCAGAAGGTCCTCGCGCTTTCCGAGGAGCAGGACGGCACCGTGCGGGGCCGCGCCCGCGAGGTACCGCACGTTGGCGGGTCGAGTCACCAGCGCCGCCGCGCTGCCGCCCGCGTTGCAGCGCTCCCGTAGCCGGGTTCGGCGGGCCGCGTACACCTCTGACATGAACCGAGCGTAAGAGTCGTGGCCGGATATCGCCGTTCGGGAGGGGCCGAGTGGGGGTGCGCGTGCCTTCCGGGGAACTGCTCGGGACGGGGAGGCCGCGCACCCTGGCTGGGGGCGCAGCTGTGTCACGGAGGCGCCGCGGCCACGGCGGCTCCGTCACCAGGTCGGCGGGCTGGCTATGGCTCTGGCCAGGACCTCGTCCAGGAGGTGGGCGGTGGTGGGGATGTCGAGCTGGGAGTTGTCGATGATGGGGAGGCCGGAGCCGTACCAGCCGGCCATGCGGCCGTGGATGCGGGCGACCTCCTCGTCGGTGAGGCGGCGGTTGCCGGAGCGCTCGGCGTTGCGCTCCAGGACGACGTCCAGGCCGGGGAGCAGCACGACCGGGAGCAGGCCGGGCCCGACATGGCGTTTCCAGCCTCCGAGGCCGACGACCGGGCGGTCGGGGAACACGGCGTCGTCGAGGATGCAGGAGATGCCGTTGGCGAGGAAGTTGCGCGCGGCGAAGCCGCAGGTCCGGCGGGCGAGACGGTACTGCGCCTCGGAGTGGTCGTTCCACCCCGACTGCGGGTTGGCGAAGCCGGAGCGGACCCACTCACGGACGTCGTCGAGGCTGATGTGCGCGGTGGGGACCCGGCGGTGCTCGGCCCAGTGCTTGGCGACGCTCGTCTTGCCGGCGCCGGCGGGTCCGATCAGCAGCACCGCGAGGGTGGTGGTGGTCGGGTCGGGCGCGGTGTGGGCGGGCGGTGCGGCCGGGAAGGCGACCGGGCCGCCGGGCGGCAGCCTCACGTGGCCGGTGGCGTCCGGTGGAGGCGGGGGGGCCTGCACCGGTGGCCCGGGCGGAACCGGTGGCTGCGGTGCCGTCGGCGCTCCGGGACGTCCCGGTGCCGGGGGCGGCGGGGGTACGGGGGCCGAGCCCTGGTGCGGGCCCGGGTGGTGCGCACCGGGGTGGTACGGACCCGGGTGGTGTGCGGCCGGCGGCCAGCCCGCGGCCGGTCCGTGCCCCGGCTGGTGGGGCGGCGGCAGCGGCGAACCCACTGCGTGCTGCATCCGGTGCCACTCCGTCTCGTACAAGGCAATGGGCGCTGGCGGCGGGCCCGTCCCGCTTCCCTACCGAACGGTACCGTCCCCGGCCGCCGTTTGGTGAACGGCCGGGGACGGCCCGAAGTGCCCGTCGGCGCACGGCGTATCGGACGGACCGCCCTTCGGGGGACTTACTGCCCCACCTCGCCGTAGGCGGCGAGCAGCACGGCCGGGTCCGGGCCCTCCAGGACCGTGGGCTTGGCGAGACCGTCGAGGACGATGAAGCGCAGCAGGTCGCCGCGCGACTTCTTGTCGACCTTCATCGTCTCCAGCAGCTTGGGCCACTGGTCGTAGCGGTAGTGCAGGGGCAGGCCGACGGATTCGAGGACCGTACGGTGGCGGTCCGCCGTCGCGTCGTCCAACCGGCCTGCCAGACGGCCGAGTTCGGCGGCGAAGTGCATGCCCACCGACACCGCGGCGCCGTGCCGCCACTTGTACCGCTCGTTCTTCTCGATGGCGTGGCCGAGGGTGTGGCCGTAGTTGAGGATCTCGCGCAGACCCGATTCCTTCAGGTCGCTCGACACGACGTCGGCCTTCACCCGGATGGAGCGCTCGATCAGCTCGGCGGTGTGCGGGCCGGCCGGGGTGCGGGCCGCCTCGGGATCGGACTCGACGAGGTCCAGGATCACCGGGTCGGCGATGAAACCGGCCTTGATGACCTCGGCCAGGCCGGACACGTAGTCGTTGACCGGGAGGGAGTCCAGCGCGGCCAGGTCGCACAGCACGCCCGCGGGCGGGTGGAAGGCGCCGACGAGGTTCTTGCCCTCGGCGGTGTTGATGCCGGTCTTCCCGCCGACGGCCGCGTCGACCATGGCGAGCACGGTGGTCGGGATGGCGATCCAGCGCACTCCGCGCAGCCAGGTGGCGGCCACGAAGCCCGCGAGGTCGGTGGTGGCGCCGCCGCCGACGCCCACGATGACGTCGGAGCGGGTGAACCCGGACTGGCCGAGCGCCTTCCAGCAGTAGGCGGCGACCTCGGCGGTCTTGGCCTCCTCCGCGTTGGGCACCTGGATGGCGACGGCCTCGAAGCCCTGCTCGGCCAGTTCGGCGCGGAGCGCGTCACCGGTCTCGGCGAGCGCCTCCGGGTGGATCACCGCGACCCGCTTGGCCTTGTCGCCGACCAGACCGGTCAGTTCGCCCAGGAGCTGACGGCCCACCAGGACGTCGTAGGGCTCGGTGCCCGCGGTGCCGCCGATGTGGATCCGCGTCACTGCCTCGCTCATGCTTCCTTCAACTCCAGTGCGTCCAGAACGGATTGCGTGACTTCCTCGGGCGTCCGGCCGTCGGTGGTCACCACGGCCGTGGCGACCTCCTCGTACAGGTGCCGGCGGGCCTCCATCAGCTCGCGCCACTGCTTGCGCGGGTTGACCGCCAGCAGCGGGCGGGCCGCGTTCAGCCCGGTGCGCTTGACGGCCTCCTCCACGTCCATCGACAGGTAGACCACGCGCGCTCCGGCGAGCAGCGCGCGCGTGTCCGGGTCGAGGATCGCGCCGCCGCCCAGTGCCAGCACACCGTCGTGCTCGGCCAGCGCCCGGCGCACCGTCCGCTTCTCGATCGCCCGGAAGGCGGGCTCGCCGTCGTCGACGAAGATCTCGGCGATGGTACGGCCCTGCTCGGTCACGATGTCGTCGTCGGTGTCCCGGTAGCCGAGCCCGAGACGGCCGGCCAGCAGATGCCCGACGGTGGACTTGCCCACGCCCATCGGACCGACCAGGACGACGACCGGTGTCGCGCTCATCGGACGGACAGGTTGTCGAGGTACGACCGGACGTTGCGGCGGGTCTCGGCCACGCTGTCGCCGCCGAACTTCTCCGCCACCGCGTCCGCCAGGACCAGGGCCACCATCGCCTCGGCGACGATGCCGGCCGCCGGGACGGCGCACACGTCGGAGCGCTGGTGGTGGGCCTGGGCGGGCTCGCCGGTGGCGACGTCGACGGTCCGCAGCGCCCGCGGCACGGTCGCGATCGGCTTCATCGCGGCCCGCACCCGCAGCAGCTCACCGGTGCTCAGCCCGCCCTCGGTGCCGCCGGAGCGGCCCGTGGCGCGCTTGATGCCGTCGGCGGTGGTCAGGATCTCGTCGTGGGCCTGGGAGCCCGGGACGCGCGCGAGGTCGAAGCCGTCGCCGACCTCGACGCCCTTGATCGCCTGGATGCCCATGAGCGCCGCCGCGAGCCGTGCGTCCAGCCGGCGGTCCCAGTGCACGTGCGAGCCGAGGCCCACCGGTACGCCGTAGGCCAGCACCTCGACCACACCGCCGAGGGTGTCGCCGTCCTTGTGGGCCTGGTCGATCTCGGCGACCATCGCCTTCGACGCGTCCGCGTCCAGGCAGCGCACGGGGTCCGCGTCCAGCTTCTCGACGTCCGCCGGGGTCGGGTACACGCCGTACGGCGCCCTGGCCGCCGCCAGTTCGACGACGTGGCTGACGATCTCGATGCCGGCCGTCTCCTTCAGGTACGACCGGGCCACCGCGCCGAGGGCCACCCGGGCGGCGGTCTCCCGCGCGGAGGCCCGCTCCAGGATCGGCCGGGCCTCGTCGAAGCCGTACTTCTGCATGCCCGCCAGGTCGGCGTGGCCGGGGCGGGGGCGGGTCAGCGGGGCGTTGCGCGCCAGCTCGGCCAGCTCCGCCGGGTCGACCGGGTCGGCGGCCATGACCTTCTCCCACTTCGGCCACTCGGTGTTGCCGACCATGATCGCCACCGGCGAGCCGAGGGTGAGGCCGTGCCGGACACCGCCGAGGAAGGTGACCTCGTCGCGCTCGAACTTCATCCGGGCACCGCGTCCATAGCCCAGGCGCCGCCGTGCGAGGTGGTCCGCCACCATCTCCGTGGTGATCGGCACGCCGGCGGGAAGGCCCTCCAGCGTCGCCACGAGTGCGGGTCCGTGCGACTCCCCCGCGGTCAGCCAACGCAACCTGCTCAACGGTGCTCCTCATGCTCGCGCCTGGAACTGCGACGGCGCGACCGGGTGCGCGGCCCGGGCCCGCCACCTACGATCCTCCCACGTCCGGGCTCCGGGACCGGCCGCCGGTCCAGCAGGCGGACGGGGAGCGGACAGGCGGCGGACGGCCCCGACGCCGGACCGGGTGTCCGGTATGCGCCCTCGGCCGGTCGCCGGCGGCGGGGGTCAGCGCTCCGCGAGCGCCTTCTCGCCCGCCCGGCGCATGGCGTCCAGCGGGGCGGGGGCGCGGCCCGTCATCTGTTCCACCTGGAGGACCGCCTGGTGGACCAGCAGGTCGAGACCGCTGACGACGGCGCCGCCGGCCAGGGACCAGCGGGCCGCGAGGGCGGTGGGCCAGGGGTCGTACAGGACGTCGAAGAGGGTCGCGGGCCGCTCGGGTACGGCCGTGGCGAGGGCGTCGGTCGTACCGGCCGGGGTGGTGGCGATGACCAGGGGGGCGCGCAGGGCGTGCTCGGCATCCGACCAGTGCGCCGTACGGACCTCCACGCCCAGTCGCTCGCCCCACTGGCGCATCTCGGCCGCGCGGGCCTCGCTGCGCACATAGGCGACGACCTCGCCGGTGCAGACGCGGGCGAGCGCGGCCAGCGCGGAGGAGGCGGTGGCGCCGGCGCCGAGGATCGCCGCCGATTCGACCTGTTCGATGCCGTGCTCGCGCAGGGCGGCGACCATGCCGGGGATGTCGGTGTTGTCCCCGGTGCGCCGCCCGTCCTCGGTGAGGACGACCGTGTTGACCGCCTCGACGGAGGCGGCCGTGTCGCTGATCTCGTCGAGCAGCGGGATGACGGCCCGCTTCAACGGCATGGTCAGCGACAGCCCCGCCCACTCGGGCCCGAGCCCCTCGAGGAAGGCGGGCAGTGCTTCCTCGTCGATCTCGAACCGGTCGTAGGACCAGTCGGCGAGCCCCAGTTCCTCGTAGGCCGCGCGGTGCAGCACCGGGGAGAGGGAGTGGGCGATAGGCGAACCGAGCACGGCGGCCCGGCGGGCGTCAGTTGCCCGAGCTGGCATCGAACTTGTCCTTGAGCTTCAGGAATTCGGCGTACGTCTTGGCGAACTCGGTCTTGTTCATGCCGTCGGTCGCCACGAAGTAGATCCAGCCCTCGTCGGTCGGGTTCAGCGCCGCCTTCAGTGCGTCGTCGCCGGGGTTTCCGATCGGTCCGGGCGGCAGGCCCTTGTGGGTGTAGGTGTTGTACGGGCTCTGGTTGCTGTTGATCTCTTTTTCGCTGATGTGGATGTTGCTCTCGCCCTTCAGGTAGTTGAAGGTCGAGTCGAACTGCAGCAGCTGGTTGGTCTGGGTGTTGGTCGGCTTCAGGCGGTTGTAGACCACCTCGGCCATCATGCGGAAGTCGTCGTGCGTCTTGCCCTCGGCCTGGACGAGGCTCGCGACCGTGACCAGCTCCAGCGGGTCGGAGAGGCCGAGGTCCTTGGCCTTCGCGGGCAGGTCGTAGCGGTTGTAGGCCTGGTCGGCCTGTTCGACCATGTTCCGCAGGACCGTTTCGGGCTTCATGCCCTTGGCCGCGGGATAGGTGCCGGGGTAGAGGAAGCCCTCCAGCGGATCCATGATCTGGCTGCTGTTGTTCGCCCAGCCGGGCAGGCCGAGGGACTTGTACTGCTTCACGGCGATCTTCTTGGTGGTGCCGTCCGCCAGGTCGAGCTGCTTGTCGATCGCCTCGTACACCTGGGCGTTGCGTTCGCCCGGCTTGACCAGGACGTTGCTCTGACTGCTGGGATCCAGCATCAGCGCCACGGCGCTCGCCGCCGACATCTGCTTCTTGAGCTGGTAGGCGCCCGCCTGGATCTGCTTGCCCTTGGGGTTGTCCGACTGGGCCGCCACGAAGGCGTCGACGCTCTTGACGACGCCCGCCTTCTTCAGCTCGCGCCCGATGTCGTAGCCCCCGGCGCCCGGCTTGATCTCGACGGTCACAGTCTCGTCGGTGCCGTTGCCCGCGTAGTCCGGCGCCGGGCCGAAACGATTTTGGTAGAACTGGTACCCGTAATACCCGGCACCGGCCACGCCGCCGCCGAGCACCAGCGCGACGACCAGGCAGGCGCATCCGTTGCGGCGCTTCTTGCCGCCCTTCCCCTTGCCGCCCCGCCCCTTGCGGTCGCCGCGGCCCCGGCCCTCGTCCGGGTCGTCGCCGTCGGGATCGTCCTCGTCGTCGCCGCCCGCGAAGAAGGCGTGGTCCTCCTGGCCGGGGTCGGGCTCCGGATCCCAGTCGGGTCGCTGCTCGGGTTCGGGGGCCGCCCTGCGGTTCGGCGGCTCCGGCGGCGGATAGGCGTCGGGGGTGCCGTAGAGGTCGGGCTGCTCGGCGCCGTAGGCCATGGCCTGCTGGGCGTACGGGTCCGCCGGGTCGGCGGCGTACGGCATCTGCGGCTGGGCTCCGGTGCCGTCCCAGCCGCCCTGGTGCTGCTGGTGGTACTGCTGCTGTTCCTGGGCGTGGGGTGCGTACTGCTGGTCGTACTGCTGGTGGCCCTGGTGACCGTAGTGCGGGGGCTGCTGGGCGCCCTGTCCGCCGTACTGCTGGTGCTGTCCGTCGTAGCCGGCCTGCTCCTGACCCCACTCTCCGTAGTACGGCTGCTGCGGATGGTGCTGCCGGCCGCCGTAGGCGGACTGCGGGGCGGGGTGGCCCTGCTGCCCTTCCCATCCGCCGTCCCCGTACAACGGGTCCTCCGGATGCCACGGTTCGGAGCCTGGGCCCCGGCCATACTCAGTCATCGATCCCCTAGAGCCGCGAGGCGGCCGCCACGCGGCCCTTCGTCCGGCTGCCGTGCCGCCTCTTGCTGTGCGCCGGCTGTTCGAACACCGGCGCATCGCGCGGAACGTTACCGTATCGCGATCAGATGACCACTTCGACGCCCTCGCCGGGTGCATTGCCTGACACTCGTTCGGATTCCAGGGCCTGCTGGAGAATGATCACCGCGGCGGCCTGGTCGATCACGGAGCGTCCCTTCTTGGACTTCACCCCGGAGGCCCGC
Organism: Streptomyces sp. NPDC006393; assembly: GCF_040628575.1. Lineage (NCBI taxonomy): Bacteria > Bacillati > Actinomycetota > Actinomycetes > Kitasatosporales > Streptomycetaceae > Streptomyces > Streptomyces sp. NPDC006393. Next base: position 33,049 of record NZ_JBEXZD010000071.1, on the reverse strand, counting down.
AGTCCCTGACCGGCCGTCACGGTGGTCATCCGCTCGTCCACCAGGCGCACCGGCACCGGGGCGATGCCCTTGGCCAGCTCGCCCGCGAAGGCGCGGACCTTGACCGCGGCCGGGCCCTCGCCCCCCTTGAGGGAGCGAGGGAGGCCGACGACCACCTCGATCGGCTCGTACTCCTCGACGAGCTGCCGCAGGCGGCGGTGGGCCGCCGGGACGTCCCGGCCGGGGACCGTCTCCACCGGGGTGGCGAGGATCCCGTCGGGGTCGCAGGACGCGACCCCGATCCGGGCGTCCCCGACGTCGATCGCGAGCCGGCGGCCTCTGCGCATGTCCGACCGTTTCCTTACTTGGCGGTTTCGGCGACGAGGCGCTCGACGGCGTCCACGGCCTCGCCGACGGCGGCCGGGTTCTGGCCGCCGCCCTGGGCGACGTCCGGCTTGCCGCCACCGCCGCCGCCGAGGGTCTTGGCGGCGGTACGGACCAGGTCACCGGCCTTCAGGCCGCGCTCGCGGGCGGCCTCGTTGGTGGCGATGACCGTCAGGGGCTTGCCGCCCGTGACCGTGAAGAGGGCGACGACCGCGGCCCGGCCGCCCTGGATGCGGCCGCGCACGTCGAGGACCAGCTTGCGCAGGTCGTCGGGGGTCGTGCCGTCGGGCACCTGGCCGGTGACCACGGCCACGCCGCGCACGTCCTTGGCGGACTCGGCCAGACCGGCGGCGGCCTGGAGGACCTTCTCGGCGCGGAACTTCTCGATCTCCTTCTCGGCGTCCTTCAGCTTGCCGAGCATGGCGGAGACCTTCTCCGGCAGCTCCTCCGGGCGGCCCTTGATCAGCTCTTGGAGCTGGGCGACGACCGTGTGCTCACGGGCGAGGAAGTTGTAGGCGTCCACGCCGACCAGGGCCTCGATACGGCGCACACCGGAGCCGATGGAGGACTCGCCGAGCAGCTTCACCAGGCCCAGCTGGGCGGTGTTGTGCACGTGCGTGCCGCCGCACAGCTCCTTGGAGAAGTCGCCGATGGTCACGACGCGGACCCGCTCGCCGTACTTCTCGCCGAACTCGGCGATGGCTCCCTGCTTCTTGGCCTCGTCGATGCCCATGACCTCGGCGCTGACGTCGAGGTCGCGGGCGAGGACCTCGTTGATCTTCTGCTCGACGTCGGTCATCACGGCCGTCGGGACGGCCGACGGCGAGCCGAAGTCGAAGCGGAAGCGGCCCGGCTGGTTCTCCGAGCCGGCCTGGGCGGCCGTCGGGCCGAGAGCGTCGCGCAGGGCCTGGTGGGTCAGGTGCGTGGCCGAGTGGGCGCGGGCGATGGCCTTGCGACGGCGGTTGTCGATGGAGGCGTGGGCCTTGGCGCCGACGGTCACCTCGCCGACCTGGACGACGCCCTTGTGGACGTACACGCCCGGCACCGGCTTCTGGCAGTCGCGGACCTCGATCACGGCACCGGAGTCGACCTTGATCCGGCCGGTGTCGCCGATCTGGCCGCCGCCCTCGGCGTAGAACGGGGTGCGGTCGAGGACGACCTCGACCTCGTCGCCCTCGGTGGCGGCCGGGGAGGAGACGCCGTCGACGAGGATGCCGACGATCGTGGTCTCGCCCTCGGTGTCGGTGTAGCCGATGAAGTCGGTGGCACCGGCGGAGTCGGCGATCTCGCGGTAGGCGCCCATGTCGGCGTGGCCGGTCTTCTTGGCCTGGGCGTCGGCCTTGGCGCGCTCCCGCTGCTCCTTCATCAGCCGGCGGAAGCCCTCCTCGTCCACGGCGAGGCCCTGCTCGGCGGCCATCTCCAGGGTGAGGTCGATGGGGAAGCCCCAGGTGTCGTGGAGGAGGAACGCCTTGTCGCCGGAGAGGACGGTGCCGCCGGCCTGCTTGGTCTCGGTCACGGCGGTGTCGAGGATGTTGGTGCCGGCCTTCAGCGTCTTCAGGAAGGCGTTCTCCTCGGCGAGGGCGACCTTCTCGATGCGCTCGCGGTCGGTGACCAGCTCGGGGTACTGCTGACCCATCATCTCGATCACGGTGTCGAGGAGGTCCTTGACGACCGGGCCGGTGGCGCCGAGCAGGCGCATGTTGCGGATGGCGCGGCGCATGATGCGGCGCAGGACGTAGCCGCGGCCCTCGTTGCCGGGGGTGACACCGTCGCCGATGAGCATGGTGGCGGTGCGCATGTGGTCGGTCACGACACGGAGGGAGACGTCCGAGGCGTGGGCGTCGCCGTAGCGGACGCCGGTCAGCTCGGTGGCCTTGTCGATGACGGCCATGGAGGTGTCGATCTCGTACATGTTCTGCACGCCCTGCAGAATCATGGCGAGCCGCTCCAGGCCGAGGCCGGTGTCGATGTTCTTGCTCGGGAGTTCGCCGAGGATCTCGAAGTTGTCCTTGCCGGTGCCCTCGCCGCGCTCGTACTGCATGAAGACGAGGTTCCAGATCTCCACGTACCGCTCGTCGTTGACGGCGGGGCCGCCCTCGACGCCGAACTCGGGACCGCGGTCGTAGTTGATCTCGGAGCAGGGGCCGCACGGGCCGGGCACGCCCATGGACCAGTAGTTCTCCTTCATGCCCAGGCGCTGGATGCGCTCCTTGGGCACGCCGACGACCTCGTGCCAGATGCGCTCGGCCTCGTCGTCGTCCAGGTAGACCGTGATCCACAGGCGCTCGGGGTCGAGGCCGTAACCGCCCTTGTCCTGGGGGCTGGTGAGCAGCTCCCAGGCGAGCTTGATGGCGCCTTCCTTGAAGTAGTCGCCGAAGGAGAAGTTGCCGCACATCTGGAAGAACGTGCCGTGGCGGGTGGTCTTGCCGACCTCTTCGATGTCGGGCGTGCGCACGCACTTCTGCACGCTGGTGGCGCGCGGGAAGGGCGGCTTGACCTCACCCAGGAAGTAGGGCTTGAAGGGCACCATGCCGGCCGGGACGAGGAGCAGAGTCGGGTCGTCCGCGATGAGCGACGCCGAAGGGACGACGGTGTGCCCGCGCTCCTCGAAGAAGCTCAGCCAGCGGCGGCGGATCTCAGCCGACTCCATCAGTGGTCCTCATTCCGGTTGTACGAGTACGTCGGGTACGTCGAGCCGTCGACGTACTTCGGGCTGTTGTGGTTCTCGATGGCGGCGTGCCGCCGGGGTACGGGGAGTTCGGGGCCGGCGGGCGCGTCGATGCCGAGCGCCTCGCCGAGTTCGGCCTCCCGCTGGGCCATGTTGTCGCGGACGTCGAGCGCGAAGCCCACGGCGCGGTCCTTGAGCCGGTGCCCCGCCTCGAGCGCCTTGTTCGCCGCGGTCGCGGCGACGCTCTCGGGGGTCAGCTGCCTCAGCTTGCGGTTGACCTTGGTGGTCGCCCACACACCGGCGGCGACACCGGTGGTGAACCAGAACGTACGGCGGAACATCGCTAGTCCTTACTTCTCCCGGTTGTTCCGCTTCCCCCGCCGCGCGGCCGGGACGGTGCGGCCCACGATCACCGTACGCCTCGAGGTCCTGGCGGGCACGTCCTCCTTGCGGCCGCCCAGCGCCCGGCGCACGCCGTAGCCGAAGGCCGCGACCTTGACCAGCGGGCCGCCGAAGGTGGAGGCGACGGTGGTCGACAGCGCGGACGCGTTCGAGGTGACCTCCTGGACGTCGGAGGCGATCGCGTCGACGCGGTCGATCTGGGTCTGCGCGGAGCGCACCGCCCGGGACGCGTCGGCCAGCAGCGGAACGGCCTGGTCGGTCACGTCCGCCACGAGCTTGGTGGTCGCCCTGAGCGTCTGGGCCAGCCTCGCCAGCGCCACCGCGAGGAAGGAGACCAGGATCGCCCAGAACACGGCCACCAGGATCCCGGCCACCTCTCCACCGGACACTGTGCGCACCCGCTCCCTGAAACGTGCCTGAACAACGAGTCTGAACATCGAGAACATCGAGAAAGTCGTGCCCCGAGCCTATCGCGCCGGGGGTGGGGCTCCGTACCGGATTAACGCGTGTGCGCGGCGGGGCGCGGAGAAGCGATTGTACGGACCGAACACGCTTCAGTACGCTCCGTGTTCCATGCGAGACGGCATGCATGATTCCACGCCGGGCTCCCGGCCCGAGGGGGACGGCACGGGCGCATCGGGGAGCGGCGCGGGCACACCGGTGGACGGCGCGGGCACACCGGGGGACGGCACGGACGAACCGGGGAGGGACCGGGTGGGCAACCTGCCCGTGGAGCTCGACGCCTTCGTGGGCCGCTCGGCCGAACTCGGCGCGCTGGCGCGGGCGCTCGACGCCGCGCGGCTGGTGACGGTGACGGGCGCGGGCGGCGTGGGCAAGTCGCGGCTCGCGGCGCGCGCGGCGGCCAGGTCGGCGCCCGCGGACGGGGTGTGGCGGGTGGAGCTGGCGGCGCTGCGGGATCCGCGGTTCGTCGATCACGCCGTCATGGAGGCGCTCGGCCTCACCGACCACACGACACGGCCGCCCCGCGAGACCCTGCTCGGTCATCTCGCCCGCCGCCGGCTGCTACTGGTCCTCGACGGCTTCGAGCACCTGGCCGACGCGTGCGCCGAGCTGGTGGCCGAGCTGCTGCGGCGGGCGCCGGACCTGACGGTGCTCGCCGTGGGACGCAGGCCGCTGGGCGTGGCCGGCGAGCGGCTGTTCCCGCTGGCGCCGCTGGCCGAGGAGGACGCCGCCCGGCTGCTGGCCGCGCGGGCCGCGCAGCAGGGCGTGACGGTCGCCACCGACGATCCGGCGGTACGGGAGGTGTGCCGTCGCCTGGACGGGATCCCGCTCGCCGTCGAGCTGGCCGCGGGGCGGCTGCGGGCGCTGTCGCCCGCCCGGCTCCTGGAACGGCTGGAGGACCGGTTCCGGCTGCTGACCGGCGGCGGCCCGGACGCCCTGCCCCGGCACCGGACCCTGCGCACCACGATCGGCTGGAGCCACGAGCTGTGCGCGCCCGGGGAGCGGCTGCTGTGGGCGCGGCTGTCGGTGTTCGCCGGGCCGTTCGACCTGGAGGCCGCCGAGTACGTGTGCAGTGGCGACGGGCTGCCCGCCGAGGACGTCCTGGACGTGCTGGGCGAACTGCTCGCGCAGTCGGTGCTGACCCGCGAGGAGACACCGGCCGGCGTGCGCTACCGGATGCTGGACACGGTCCGCGCCTACGGTGCCGACTGGCTGGCGGCGGCCGGGGACGCGGACCGGCTGCGGCGACGGCACCGCGACTGGTACGTCGGCCTGGCCACCTGGTGCGAGCTGGAATGGTTCTCGCCCCGGCAGGCCGAGGTGGCCGGCCGGATCGAGGCCGAGCTGCCGAATCTGCGCGAGGCCCTGGAGTACTGCCTGACCGGCCCGGACGAGGCGCATCTGGGCCAGTACCTGGCGGGCAGCCTGTGGTTCTGCTGGGCGGGGTGCGGGCGGCTGGCGGAGGGCAGGCACTGGCTGGCGCGCGCGGTCGAACTGGACGGCTCCCACGAGCAGTCCCGGCTCAAGGCGCTGTGGGTGCTCGCCTACGTGGCGATCCTTCAGGGCGACACGGTGCCGGCGCTGGCCGCGCTGGAGGAGTGCCGCCGGACGGCCGAACGTTCCGCGAGCGCGCGGGCGCTCGCGTACACGGAGCACCGCACCGGCTGTCTGGCGCTGGTCTCGGACGACATGGAGCGCGCGGAGACGCTGCTGCGCTCGGCGCTGGAACGCTACCGGGAACTCGGCGAGCTCAACAGCGCCGTGCTGATGGGCCAGGTGGAGCTGGCGATGGCCCGGGCGTTCCAGGGGGATCTGCCGGACGCGGTGCGGCTGTGCGAGGACGTGCGCCGGGTGTGCGAGGACCACGGGGAGCGTTGGACCCGTGCCTACGCGCTGTACGTCCTGGCGTTCGCGGCCTGGCGGAAGGGGAAGCCGGGCCAGGCCCGGGAACTGCTCGTGGACTGTCTGGGCAGCGCGCACGGTTTCCGTGACCTGCTGGGGTCGGTGCTGGCGGTGGAACTGCTGGCGCTGGTGACGGTGGCCGAGGGCGACGCGGCGGAGGCGGCGGTGCTCCAGGGCGCGGCGGGCGGGATGTGGCCGTCGGTGGGGCTGCGGCTGTTCGGGTCGGTGTACTACAACGCCCCGCACGAGCTGTGCGAGGCGACGGCCCGGAACCGGCTGGGCGACGAGCGGTACGAGGAGTGCGTGCGGCAGGGGGCGGCGCTGGGCCGGGAGGAGGCCGTCGCGCGGGCGCTGCGGCGGACCGGTGCGCCGTCGCCGGGGGCGTTGCCGGCCCAGCGCGGACCGGAGGACCGTGGGAGGGCGGACATGCGTCAGCCCGCCGCCTCGCCCACCCGGAAGGGCGGGGAGACGGCGGGCTGAGCCGCTGGGTGCTACGTCCGGCTGGTGATCAGCGGGCGTAGTACTCGACGACGAGCTGCTCGTCGCAGATCACCGGGATCTCCTTGCGGTTCGGCTCACGGTCCAGGCGGAACGCCAGGGCCTTGAGGTTCACCTGGAGGTAGCGCGGGGTCTCGCCCTCGGGGGCGAAGCCGCCCTCACGGGCGATCTGGAAGAGCGTCTTGTCCTTGGAGCGGTCGCGGACCTGGACCACGTCGTCGGGACGGACACGGAAGGACGGCTTGTCGACCTTCTGGCCGTTGACCTGGATGTGGCCGTGGACGACCATCTGGCGGGCCTGGTAGATCGTGCGGGCGATGCCCGAACGCAGGACCAGCGCGTCGAGACGGCGCTCGAGCTCGACGATCAGGGCCTCACCGGTCTTGCCCTGGACCTTGGAGGCACGCTCGTAGGCGCGGACGAGCTGGCGCTCGGACACGTCGTACTGCGCGCGAAGACGCTGCTTCTCCAGCAGACGGACCTTGTAGTCCGAGTTCTGCTTGCGGCCGCGGCCGTGCTCACCCGGCGGGTAGGGGCGGGCCTCGAAGTACTTGACGGCCTTCGGGGTCAGGGCGATGCCGAGGGCACGCGACTTCTTGACCTTGGGGCGGGACTGGTTCGCCACTGTCTTTCGTCTCTTTTCGTAGTGTTCCGGCTTGTCAGGGTTGAGGGAGGTCGCATCCGCAGCCGGGGAATCCCACCGGGTCCGCTCGGGACCTGGAGGGCAGCCGCTCCCCTGGTCTGGGCACATACGTGCAGCACGCGAGTGGCCCACCTCCCGCTCCCAGGGCTCTGGGTGGTGGTGGGCTGCCCGCGACACCGTTCACCGGTGCGCGACGCTCCTGGAGTCCGCTCCCCGGGGCTGGCCCCGAGGACTGGGTCTCCGGCTGGGTGTCCCGCTCTGACTGCGCGGGACTCAGCACTTCGGGTCAGTCTACAGGGCGCTCAGGGGCGCTTTCGACCGAGGTGCTTGCGCGTCCACTCCACCGCGTCGGCGTAGCGGGCCTCGGCGCCGTGTCTGCTCGCGGAGTAGTACTCACGGTCCTTGAGGGCGTCGGGGGCGTACTGCTGGGAGGCGATGCCCTCGGGCAGGTCGTGCGGGTAGACGTAGCCCTTGCCGTGCCCGAGCTTGGTCGCGCCCTTGTAGTGGCTGTCGCGCAGGTGCGCCGGGACCGGTCCGGCCAGTCCCTTGCGTACGTCGTCCAGGGCGGCGCCGATCGCGGTGGTCGCGGAGTTCGACTTGGGCGCGAGGGCCAGGGCGATGGTGGCGTGGCTGAGGGTGAGCGCGGCCTCGGGAAAGCCGATCATGGCGACGGCCTGGGCGGCGGCCACCGCGATCGGCAGCGCGTTCGGATCGGCGAGGCCGATGTCCTCGCTGGCGGAGATCATCAGACGGCGGGCGATGAACCGGGGGTCCTCGCCGGCCTCGATCATCCGGGCCAGGTAGTGCAGGGCGGCGTCCACGTCGGAGCCGCGGATGGACTTGATCAGGGCGCTGGCCACGTCGTAGTGCTGGTCGCCGTCGCGGTCGTACTTCACCGCGGCCCGGTCGACGGTCTCCTCCAGGGTGGTCAGGCCGATCTCGCTCTCGCCCTTGTCCAGGGCGGCCCCCGCGGCGGCCTCCAGGGCGGTCAGGGCCCGGCGGGCGTCGCCGCCGGCGATGCGCAGCAGGTGGCCCTCGGTGTCGGCGGGGAGGGTGACGGTGTCCTTCAGGCCCCGCTCGTCGGTGAGCGCGCGGCGCAGCAGACCGCGGATGTCCTCGTCCGTGAGCGGTTCGAGGGTGAGCAGCAGGGAGCGGGACAGCAGCGGGGAGATCACCGAGAAGTACGGGTTCTCCGTGGTGGCGGCGATCAGGGTCACCCAGCGGTTCTCCACCGCCGGGAGCAGGGAGTCCTGCTGGGCCTTGCTGAAGCGGTGGATCTCGTCGAGGAAGAGGACGGTCTCCTGGCCGTACCCGCCGGAGGCGCGGCGGGCGCCGTCGATGACCGCGCGGACCTCCTTGACGCCCGCGGTGATCGCCGACAGCTCCACGAAGCGCTTGTTGGTGGCCTTGGAGACGACGTACGCCAGCGTGGTCTTGCCGGTGCCGGGCGGGCCCCACAGGATCACCGAGGAGGGTCCCGCCGGTCCTCCCGCGCCCTCGCCGACCAGCCGGCGCAGCGGCGAGCCGGGCTTGAGCAGGTGCTGCTGGCCCACCACCTCGTCGAGGGTGCGCGGGCGCATCCTGACCGCGAGGGGGCTGGCGGCCGGGTCCTTCTCCTGGCGTTCTTCTGCTGCGGCGGTGAACAGGTCGGGCTCCACGCTGAAACCCTATGGCACCGCACTGACAACGCCGTCGGGGCCGGGTGCGGCCCTGCCGGTCAGGCCCAGAGGCTGCTGCCCCAGCGGGTCAGGATCAGCATGGCGATGACGCCGCTGTGGGTGACCGGGAGCACCCAGGTGAACTCGGCGAGGAAGTTCTTCACGGCGCGCGGGGCGGGCAGGAAGTCGTTGCGGATGTTGAACGAGGTCACGTACCAGAACATGGTGAGCGTGGCGACCCAGGCCAGCGAGCACCACAGGCACAGCGCGTTGATCCGGTACAGCGACTCGAACTGCAGCCAGGTGACGAAGCACACCCCGAACAGCGTGCCGAAGTTGAAGGTCAGCCAGTACCAGCGCGGGAAGGTGGCGCGGGCCAGCAGGCTCATGCCGACGCAGATCACGATGCCGTAGCAGACCAGGCCGAGCAGCGGGTTGGGGAACCCGAAGACGGCGGCCTGCTTGCTCTCCATGACGCTGCCGCAGGACACGATCGGGTTGAGGCTGCAGCTGGGGGTGAAGGTCTTGCCGCTCAGCTTGCCTTCGAGGATCTTCTGCTTGTCGATCGTGATGACCCACGCGGCGAGCAGCCCGGCCGCGCCGGTGATCACCAGCAGCAGCGCGAAGGCGCGGCTGCCCCCTACCGTCCGGGGTCCGGCCACCGTACGGTCCGTCGCGGAGTCCGTGGAGACGTCCCTCACTGTCGTCTTGCTCATTCCGCCGATTCCGTCGCTAGAGAGGTGGACCTTCTTCGGGCACGGCCATTGTGCCGCACGCGCCTGTGTGTCCACCGTTCGTTGAACATAAGGAAGTACGCACAGTCGTCCCCGAGCGTTCGGTCAGGCCGTCGACGGAATCGGGGTCCTGCGGGGCGATCCCCCACGGGACGGGGGCGAGGCCCCGGTGGCGGGGGCGGAGGCGGACCCGGAGCCCGGTGGGCGCGGGCGCGGCTTTCACCCGCCGAAATCGCCTGGCAGGACGAATCCGCGCCCACGGAGTTGACGTCGGTGCCCCGGTCGGCGAAGAGCGCCGGCCCGGTGGTGGTGAGCCCGGCGGCCGTGGGCCGCCGGGCTCCGTGTGCGACCCTCAGCCGAGCCGCGACTCCAGTTCGGCCACGATCTCGTTGACACCGATCGGGGTCTGCTCGCCGGACTCCATGTCCTTGAGCTGGACGACACCCTCGGCGAGGTCGCGTTCGCCGGCGACGAGGGTGTAGCGGGCGCCGCTGCGGTTGGCGTTCTTCATGGCGCCCTTGAGGCCCTTGTCGCCGTAGGAGAGGTCGGCGGCGATGCCCACCTTGCGCAGCTCGGTGATCTTGGCGAACAGCACCCGGCGGGCCTCCTCGCCTAGCGGGACCGCGAACACGCTGGTGGTGGCGGGGAGCTGGAGTTCGACGCCTTCCGCCTCCAGGGCCAGGACCGTGCGGTCCACGCCCAGGGCCCAGCCCACCGAGGGCAGCGCGGGGCCGCCGATCATCTCCGACAGGCCGTCGTAGCGGCCGCCGCCGCCCACCGCGGACTGCGAGCCCAGGCCGTCGTGGACGAACTCGAAGGTCGTGCGGGTGTAGTAGTCCAGGCCGCGGACCAGCTTGGGGTCGTCCTCGAAGGCCACGCCCTGGGCCACCAGCAGGGACCGCACCTCCTCGTGGTACGCCTTGCAGGCGTCGCACAGGTAGTCGCGCAGCAGCGGGGCGCCGGTCAGCTGCTTCTGGACGGACTCCCGCTTGTCGTCGAGCACCCGCAGCGGGTTGATGTCGACGCGGCGGCGGGTGTCCTCGTCCAGGTCCAGGCCGCGCAGGAAGTCCTGGAGCGCGGCCCGGTAGACCGGCCGGCACTCCTTGTCGCCCAGGCTGTTGAGCAGGATGCGGAAGTTCCTGAGGCCCAGCGAGCGGTACGCCTGGTCCGCCAGGACGATCAGCTCGGCGTCGAGCGCCGGGTCCTCGGCGCCGATCGCCTCCGCGCCGACCTGGGAGAAGTGGCGGTAGCGGCCCTTCTGGGGGCGCTCGTAGCGGTAGTAGGAGCCGGAGTACCAGAGCTTGACCGGCAGGTTGCCCGCCTTGTGGAGGTTGGCCTCCAGGGCGGCGCGCAGCACGGAGGCCGTGCCCTCGGGACGCAGGGCGAGCCTGTCGCCGCCCTTGGTCTCGAAGGCGTACATCTCCTTGGTCACGATGTCGGTGGACTCGCCGACCCCGCGGGCGAACAGCTCGACGCTCTCGAAGCCGGGGGTCTCGATGTAGCCGTAGCCGGAGTTGCGCAGCGGGGCGGCGATCGCCTCGCGCACCGCCAGGTACTTCGCGGAGTCCGGCGGGATCAGGTCGTACGTGCCCTTGGGGGCCTTGAAGGTGCTCACGAAGTCTCTCGTCACATTCCTCGTCGGGGAGCGTCGGCGTGCGCTCCCGGGCCGGCGGCCACCTGCCGCAGATAGGGGTTGGTGGCACGCTCCTGGCCGATGGTCGTCTGGGGGCCGTGGCCGGACAGCACCACGGTCGAGTCGTCGAGCGGCAGGCACACGCGGGCCAGCGAGTCGAGCATCTCGGCCATGTCACCGCCGGGCAGGTCGGTGCGTCCGATGGAGCCGGCGAACAGCAGATCCCCGGAGAAGAAGACCGACGGGACGTCCGCGGTCTCGGGCATCTGGAAGGTCACCGACCCCTTGGTATGGCCGGGCGCGTGCGCGACGGAGAACGTGAGGCCGGCCAGGTCCAGCCGGGCGCCGTCGGTGAGTTCCTCGACGTCGTCCGGCTCCCCCACGGTCAGCTCGCCCATCAGCGGCATCCCGATGGAACGGCCGAGGGCCTTCTCGGGGTCGCTCATCATGTACCGGTCGGCCGGGTGGATCCAGGCCGGTACGCCGTGCGCGCCGCACACCGGGACGACCGAGGCGACGTGGTCGATGTGGCCATGGGTGAGGACGACGGCGACGGGCTTGAGCCGATGCTTCTTCAGTGCTTCCTCGACGCCTTGGGCGGCCTGGTGGCCGGGGTCGATGATCACGCACTCCTCACCGGCGGCGGGGGCGACGAGGTAGCAGTTCGTCCCCCAGGCCCCGGCGGGGAACCCGGCAATGAGCACGATCGTCCTTCGTTTGTGTCGATACGGGCGGCTACAGGTGTGGTCAGAGCCTACCGGCGCTGCCGGATCCTCAGCGAACCCATATACGGTACGGGGCACACACGCAGGCGTTCGACTCACAGGACGCGCGAGTACCGGTCGACACACGAGACGCATGAGGAGAGAACCCGGTGGTCAGCCAGGAGCAGCGGCGGCGTCAGCTCGCCCGGGAGAAGTTCTTGCGGCAGCAGCAGCGGCGTACCGCCGCACGACGCAAGTCGCGCGCGCGCAACTCGGTGATCGCGTCGGTGCTCGGCGTGGTGGTGATCGGCAGTGTCGCGCTGTACACGACCGGCGTCATGAAGGACGACAAGAAGGACGACAAGGCCAACGCGAGCGCGGACGTCACCCCCAGCGCCTCGGCCACCAGCAAGGCCCCGGATCCGTGCGAGAAGCCGGCCAAGGGCTCGGTGAAGAAGCTGAGCTGGAAGAAGGAGCCGGCGATGACGGTCGACACGTCGGCGAAGTACACCATGAAGCTCGCGACGACGTGCGGCGACATCGACGTGGCGCTGAAGGCGGCCGCCGCCCCGCACACCGTGAACTCGTTCGACTTCCTGGCCGGCAAGGGCTACTTCGACCACACCAAGTGCCACCGGCTGACCACGAACGGCATCTACGTGCTGCAGTGCGGCGACCCGACGGGCACCGGCACCGGCGGACCCGGCTACACGATCCCGGACGAGAACCTCAAGGACAAGAGCCTGAAGGGCAACGTGTACCCGGCGGGCACGGTGGCGATGGCGAACACCGGGCAGAAGCACACCGGAGGCAGCCAGTTCTTCCTGGTCTACCAGGACAGTCAGCTGCCGCCCAACTACGCCCCGTTCGGTACGGTTTCCGACGCCGGGCTGAAGGTGCTGAAGAAGATCGCCGCCGCGGGCGAGAACACGGGCGCCGGCGACGGGGCCCCGAACGCGACGGTCGTGATCAACAAGGCCACGGTCACGAAATCCTGAGCGTCAACTGCGTAATTTCGGTCGCGCTGGATGCGGACAGGCAAGGCGCCGTTCGCCTATGTTGGCCGTGACGAAACTGTGGACGATGCCCGGGGGAGCTTCGAGGCCCCCTCGCAGGCATCATGTGGAGGAGGCGCTGTGAGCAGCGACCCGTGGGGCCGCGTCGACGAGACGGGGACCGTGTACGTGCGGACGGCCGACGGCGAGCAGGTCGTCGGTTCCTGGCAGGCCGGCTCCCCCGAGGAGGCGCTGGCCTACTTCGAGCGCAAGTACGAGGGCCTGGTTGTCGAGATCGGCCTCCTCGAGAAGCGAGTACGGACCACCGACCTGTCGGCGAAGGACGCCCAGGCGGCGATCGACCACCTGCGCGAGCAGATCGACGCGCACCACGCGGTCGGTGACCTGGACGCTCTGCGTGCCCGTCTGGACAAGCTGGTCGAGACCGTCGAGGCGCGGCGCGAGGAGCGCAAGGTGCAGCGCGCCCGGCAGGCGGACGAGGCCCGGCACGCCAAGGAGGCGCTCGTCGTCGAGGCGGAGGAGCTGGCCCGGTCGGATCAGTGGCGGGCGGCCGGTGAGCGGCTGCGCGCGCTGGTGGACACGTGGAAGGGGCTGCCGCGCCTGGACCGCAAGTCCGACGACGAGCTGTGGCACCGCTTCTCCCACGCGCGGTCGGCGTTCTCCAAGCGGCGCAAGGCGCACTTCGCGCAGCTGGACGCGCAGCGCGAGGAGGCGCGCAAGACCAAGGAGCGGCTGGTCGCCGAGGCCGAGGCGCTGTCGGACTCGACGGACTGGGGTCCGACGGCGGCCCGTTACCGCGAGCTGATGGCGGAGTGGAAGGCCGCGGGCCGCGCCCAGCGGGAGCACGAGGACGACCTGTGGAACCGTTTCCGCGGTGCCCAGGACGTCTTCTTCGCCGCCCGCAGCTCGGTGTTCGCCGAGCGGGACGCCGAGCAGGCGGAGAACCTGAAGCTGAAGGAGGAGCTGGCCGAGGAGGCCGAGAAGCTTCTTCCGATCACCGACCTGAAGGCCGCGCGGGCCGCCTTCCGCTCGGTCAACGAGCGCTGGGAGGCCATCGGCCATGTGCCGCGCGACGCCCGGCCGCGCGTCGAGGGCCGGATGCACACGGTCGAGCGGGCCCTCCAGGAGGCCGAGGAGGCCGAGTGGCGCCGGACGAACCCTGAGGCACGCGCGCGTGCCGAGGGTCTGACCGGTCAGCTCCAGGCCGCCGTGGACAAGCTGCGGGGCCAGATCGAGCAGGCCCGGACCCAGGGCAACACCGCCAAGGCGGACAAGCTGGAGAAGGAACTGGAGGGCCGCCAGGCGCTCCTGGACCAAGCGCTGAAGGGCCTCCAGGAGTTCGGCGGCTGATCCAGGGCGCCATCCAGGGCGCCGACGCCCGTCGCGTCGCGAGAGGGCCCCGTACGGTGCGTACGGGGCCCTCTCGGTGTCGTGGGTACGGCGGTCACGCCCTGCTGCGCGCCGACGTCACCCGGTACACGTCGTAGACGCCCTCCACGCCGCGCACCGCCCGCAGGACGTGGCCCAGGTGCTTGGGGTCGCCCATCTCGAAGGTGAAGCGGGAGGTGGCGACGCGGTCGCGGGAGGTCTGGACGGCCGCGGAGAGGATGTTGACGTGCTGGTCGGACAGGACGCGGGTGACGTCCGAGAGCAGCCGGGAACGGTCCAGGGCCTCGACCTGGATGGCCACCAGAAACACCGAGGACTGCGTGGGCGCCCACTCGACGTCCAGGATCCGCTCGGGCTCGCGCGACAGTGACTCCACGTTGACGCAGTCGCTGCGGTGGACCGAGACACCGCTGCCGCGGGTGACGAAGCCGATGATCGGGTCACCGGGCACCGGCGTGCAGCAGCGGGCCAGTTTGACCCACACGTCCTCGACGCCCTTGACCACCACGCCCGGGTCGGCGCTGGAGCGGCGCTTGCGGCCGCGCCCGCGCGCGGGCGGCATGCTCTCGTCGATCTCCTCGGTGGCCGCCTCCTCGCCGCCGAGGGCCTGGACGAGCTTCTGCACGATGTTCTGCGCGGAGACGTGGCCCTCGCCGATCGCCGCGTACAGCGCGGAGATGTCGGAGTAGCGCATCTCGTGCGCGAGCGTGACCAGCGAGTCGCCGGTCAGGATGCGCTGGATCGGCAGGTTCTGCTTGCGCATGGCGCGGACGATGGCGTCCTTGCCCTGCTCGATCGCCTCGTCGCGGCGCTCCTTGGAGAACCACGCCCGGATCTTGTTGCGGGCCCGGGGCGACTTGACGAAGCCGAGCCAGTCGCGGGACGGACCGGCGCCGGTCGCCTTGGAGGTGAAGACCTCCACCAGGTCGCCGTTGTCCAGGGTGGACTCCAGCGGGACCAGGCGGCCGTTGACGCGGGCTCCTATGGTGCGGTGGCCGACCTCGGTGTGGACGGCGTAGGCGAAGTCCACCGGGGTGGCTCCGGCCGGAAGCGCTATGACGTCGCCCTTGGGCGTGAAGACGAAGACCTCGTTGCGGGAGAGGTCGAAGCGCAGCGACTCCAGGAACTCGCCGGGGTCCTCGGTCTCCTTCTGCCAGTCCAGCAGCTGCCGCAGCCACGCCATGTCGTTGATGGCGTCCTTGTCCTTCGCGGACGACCTGGGCGCGTCGGTACGGACCTTGGAGGCGCCGGCGACGGCCTCCTGCTTGTACTTCCAGTGCGCGGCGATGCCGTACTCGGCGCGGCGGTGCATGTCGAACGTGCGGATCTGGAGTTCGACGGGCTTGCCGTTGGGTCCGATGACCGTCGTGTGCAGCGACTGGTACATGTTGAACTTGGGCATCGCGATGTAGTCCTTGAACCGGCCGGGGACCGGGTTCCATCGCGCGTGCACGGTGCCGAGGGCCGCGTAGCAGTCGCGGACGGTGTCGACGAGGACACGGATGCCCACCAGGTCGTAGATCTCCGCGAAGTCGCGGCCGCGGACGATCATCTTCTGGTAGACGCTGTAGTAGTGCTTCGGGCGGCCGGTGACGGTCGCCTTGATGCGGGCGGCGCGCAGGTCGGCCTGGACCTCGTCGGTGACGATCGCGAGGTACTCGTCCCGCTTGGGGGCGCGCTCGGCGACCAGGCGGACGATCTCGTCGTACATCTTGGGGTAGAGGATCGCGAAGGCGAGGTCCTCCAGCTCCCACTTGATGGTGTTCATGCCCAGCCGGTGGGCGAGCGGCGCGTAGATCTCCAGGGTCTCGCGCGCCTTCTTCTCCTGCTTCTCACGCTTGAGATAGCGCATGGTGCGCATGTTGTGCAGGCGGTCGGCGAGCTTGATGACCAGGACGCGGGGGTCCTTGGCCATGGCGACGACCATCTTGCGCACGGTCTCGGCCTGAGCGGCCTCGCCGAACTTGACCTTGTCCAGCTTGGTGACGCCGTCGACGAGCAGGGCGACGGTGTCGCCGAAGTCGCGGCGCAGCTGGTCCAGGCCGTACTCGGTGTCCTCGACCGTGTCGTGCAGCAGGCCGGCCATGAGGGTGGCCGGGTCCATGCCCAGCTCGGCGAGGATGGTGGTCACCGCGAGCGGGTGTGTGATGTACGGGTCGCCGCTCTTGCGCTTCTGGCCGCGGTGCCAGCGCTCGGCGACCTGATAGGCGCGCTCGATCTGGCGCAGCGTGGCGTTCTCGATCTTGGGGTCGTTGCTGCGCACTATCCGCAGCAGCGGTTCCAGGACCGGGTTGTAGGGGTTGGCGCGCTGGACGCCGAGGCGGGCGAGGCGGGCGCGGACGCGGTTGGAGGAGCCGGAGCGGGTGGTCTGGCCCGAGGAGGCGCGGACGGCCGGGGGCTGGGCGGGCTTGGGGCGCGCGAGTTCGGCGGGCTTGTCGACGGGGGCGGCCTGGGCGTGCTCGGCCGTCCCGCGGACATCGTTCTTCGCGTGCGACGCGGTCGGCGCGGGCTTCGCCGCGGACGCCGAGGCGGACTCGGGCTTGGCGGCGGTCAGTGGCTGGGCCTCGTCTGGCAAGAGGGCTCCTCGTGCGCGATCCGGGTCCCCCGGTCAGGCTCCGGAGATCCCATGGTAGCGATCCCGGGCTCCGGGATCGCCTCCAGCCCGATGTGAGGGCCGTTTTCCGAACAAACGCACAAGACGGGCGCCGGATTCCTCCGGGCCCGTCCGTGATGTGCCTCTGCCGGTGCTCAAACGGCTCAGATCGTCAGCAGGGACTCCAGTGGGGCGCCGGCCAGGGCCGGCTCCAGGCGGGCGCGCCCGCCGAGGAAGCCCAGTTCCATCAGGACCGCCACGCCGGCGACCTCGGCGCCCGCGCGGCGGATCAGCTCTATGGAGGCCTCCGCCGTGCCGCCGGTGGCGAGGACGTCGTCGACGACCAGGACGCGGTCGCCGACGGCCAGGTCCTCGGCGTGCACCTCGATCTCCGCCGAGCCGTACTCCAGGTCGTAGGCCTGGCGGAGGGTGGCTCCGGGGAGCTTGCCCGCCTTGCGCACGGGGATGAAGCCGAGGCCCGCGCGGACGGCGACCGGGGCGCCGAGGATGAAGCCGCGGGCCTCCAGGCCGACGACCTTGGTGGCGCCCTGCCGGGTGCCGATGCCGGCCAGAGCGTCGGTGAGCGCGGTGAACGCCGCCGGGTCGGCCAGCAGCGGGGTGATGTCCTTGAACATCACCCCCGGCTCCGGGTAGTCGGCCACGTCGCGGATGCGGCTGAGCAGCAGCTCCTGGACGTCGGTCATCGCGGTCACCGGCGCTTCCCCGAGGGTCGGCCACGGCCCCGGCTGCGCGAGGCGGTCTGGCCGCGCGGGCCGACGACCGCGGGTGCGGCGTCCTCCGGCTCGTCGTCGAACGACGACTCGGCGGACCGGTCCGCGTCCGGCTCGCCCTGGGCGGCGGCCTGCGCCCGCTTGGCCAGGACCCGCTTGCGCAGGGCCTTCATCTGCGGCTCGCGCTCCTTGAGGTCGGCGACGAGCGGCGTGGCGATGAAGATCGAGGAGTACGCACCGGCCGCGAGGCCGACGAACAGCGACAGCGAGATGTCGTTGAGCATGCCCGCGCCGAGCACACCACCGCCGATGAACAGCAGGCCCGCCACCGGCAGCAGCGCGACCACGGTGGTGTTGATCGAACGCACCAGCGTGCCGTTGATGGAGCGGTTGGCGAGGTCGCTGTAGGTCCAGCGGGTCTGCCGGGTGATGTCCTTGGTCTGCTCCTTGAGGCTGTCGAAGACGACGACCGTGTCGTACAGCGAGTAACCGAGGATGGTCAGCAGACCGATCACCGTACCGGGGGTGACCTCGAAACCGACGAGGGCGTAGATGCCGCTGGTGATCGTGATGTCGTGGATCAGGGCGACCAGCGCGGCCAGCGCCATCCGCCACTCGAACGCGATCGCCAGGTAGATCACCACCAGGATCATGAAGATCCCCAGACCCTGCCAGGCCTTGTTGGCGATCTGCTCGCCCCAGCTGGGGCCGACCAGGTCGGCGTTGATCTGCTCCGAGTCGACCTTCAGGTCCTTGGACAGCTCGTCCTTGATCTGGTCGGACTTGCCGGTGTCGATGCCGGCGATCTGGATGCGCAGGCTGCCGTCACCGAGCTTCTGCACGATCGCGTCGTGGCCGGAGGCCTCCTCCGCGTACGTCTCGGCCTGGCTGACCGAGGTGCTCATGTGCTTCGGCGTGGTGAAGACCGCTCCGCCCTGGAACTCGATGCCCATGTTCAGGCCGCGCACCGCCAGGCCCAGGATGGCCGTGATGGTGATCAGGATGGAGATGCCGTACCAGATCTTGCGGTTCTTGATGAAGTCGTAGCCGACCTCGCCACGGTGCAGTCGGGCGCCGAGGTTACCGAGTTTCGACATCTCTCACGCCTCCTTCGTCTCGACGGAGCCGGCGGCAGGACCGGAGGGACGGCGGGTGCGGCGCAGCGGCGGCTTGGCTCCCAGACGCTTGGGGTCCAGGCCGGACCAGCTGTGACCCTGTGCGAAGAACTTCCTGCGGGCGAGGATCGTCATCAGCGGCTTGGTGAACAGGAAGACGACGACCACGTCGAGCACGGTGGTCAGGCCGAGCGTGAACGCGAAGCCCTGCACCTTGCCGACGGTGACGATGAAGAGCACCGCGGCGGCCAGGAACGACACGAAGTCGGAGACCAGGATGGTGCGCCGGGCCCGGGGCCAGCCGCGCTCGACGGCGGGGCGCAGCGAGCGGCCCTCGCGGATCTCGTCCCTTATGCGTTCGAAGAACACGATGAACGAGTCCGCGGTGATGCCGATCGCGACGATCGCACCGCACACGGCCGGCAGGTTCAGCGCGAAGCCGATGGCCGGGCCGAGCAGCGACATGATCACGTAGGTGAGGATCGCGGAGACCAGCAGGGAGGCGACGGCGATCATCGACAGGCCGCGGTAGTACACCAGCAGGTAGAGGACGACCAGGGCCAGGCCGATGGCGCCCGCGATGAGGCCGGCGTGCAGCTGGTCGCCGCCGAGCGCGGCGGTGACCGTGGTGACGCTGTCCTCCTTGAAGGTCAGCGGCAGGGCGCCGTAGGACAGCATGTTCGACAGGCTCTGCGCCTCCTGCTGCGTGAAGCGGCCGGAGATCTCCGCGCTGCCGCCGGTCAGCGCCTGGCTGACGTACGGGTCGGAGACGACGTTGCCGTCCAGGACGATCGCGAACTGGTTCTGCGGCGACTGGTTCTGGGCCAGCTTGCCGGTGATGTCCGCGAACTTCTTGGCGCCCTTGGAGGTGAACTCCATGGTGACGGTCCAGCCGGAGGCGTTCTGCGTGTTGAAGACCGCCTGGGCCTTCTTCACGTCCGTGCCGTCCACGGCGGCGGGGCCGAGGATGTACTTCTGCCACTGGCCCTGCGAGTTCTGGCCGCAGGCGACGGTCGGTTCGGTGGACTTGACGCCCTTGCCGGCGGTGGCGCGGGCGTCTTCCTTGGAGCAGTCCAGCGCGGCGTACTGGGCCTGGAGCTTGGCCGTGGCGTCGTTGGAGGAGCCGCTCGCGGACGGGGCCGGGCTGGTGGAGGCCTTGGGGGTGCCGGAGGCCTTCGGGGTCGCCGTGCCGCCCGCGGAGGGGGTGGCGTCCGCCTTCAGGCCTTCGGTGACGGCGCGGCCCTGCTGGCTCGCGGTCGCCGACGGGGTGGCGGAGCCGGTGGAGGTCGCCTTGTCGCCGGTCTTGTCCGTCGCCTTGTCGCCGGGCTTGCCGGAAGCGCTGGAGGAGGCGCTCGGGGACGGGCTGGCGGCGGCACCGGCGGACACCTCGGTGGCCAGGACCGGACGGAAGTACAGCTTCGCGGTGGTGCCGACCTGCTCCCGGGCCTGCTTGGAGTTCGTGCCCTTGGGGATGTTGACGATGATGTTGTCGTTGCCCTGGGTCTGGACCTCGGCCTCCGAGACACCAAGACCATTGACACGGCGTTCCATGATGTTGACGGCCGTGTCCATGTTGGTCTTGTTGATCGCGGATTCCTGACCGCGCTCGGGGACCGCCCGCAGTGTGATGCTCGTGCCGCCGGCCAGGTCGATGCCGAGACGCGGCGTGGTGTTGCCGGAGGCGAACATGCCTCCGGTGAGCGCCACGATGGCGATCAGGATGAGGGCCAGCGAGCGCCATGGCTTGCTCTGGGCGCTCGCGCTCCGGCCCTTCTTAGGTGCTGCCACCTTCTCGTACTCCCTCTCGGGCCGCTCCGCGCCGGTGGGTCCGGAGGGCGGCCATGACATGGTGTCGGGATCCCGCAGGAAGTGAAACACGTGCCAGGGCGCGCGGGCGGTACCGCGCGCCCTGGGTGGTGACTACTTCGCTTCGGAGTCGCCGTCGGTCTTCTTCGGCTCTTCGTCCGTCTTCGCCTCGGCGGTGGCGTCGGCCGGCTCCTCGGCCGCGTCCTTCTTGCCGAGGTCGATGGGCTTGTCGTCGGAAGCGTCGGCGGCGGGCTCGTCGGTCTCGGTGAGGGAGGAGGCGTCGTCGGGAACGAGGTCGGCGTCGGACTTCAGCTCGTGCTCGATGCCGTGGACGATGCGGTTGTACTCGTCGTCGGACAGGACGGTCGCGATGGCGTTCTTGGCGAAGAGCAGCTCCACGCCCGGTCCGGCGTCCAGGAGGACCGTGTCGTCATTGACCTCCTTGACCGTCGCGTACATGCCCCCGATGGTGCGGATACCGCTTCCGGGCTGCATCTGGTTCCGCATTGCGGCCGCCTGCTGCTGCTTGCGCTTGGCCGACCGGGTCATCAGGAACATGGCCCCGATGAGCACGATGAACGGGAGGAGGGTCACGAGACTCACGGGTCGGAACTTCCTTCACACGACCGCGAAAGTGAGCGGCCTGATGGTTGGGGGTATGTGTGCTGCCGACAAGGGCGGCATCGGCGGAGTCTAAGCGAGTCCGCGTGCATGGAACAACGCTCAGCATGGCACCTGGGTTCCTCCCCCGGCCAATGGATCGCCGTCACGCCCCGAACAGGTCCTGTTGTCCGTTTCCCGCGGCGGACGAGCGGGGCGGGGTGAGGCCCAGGTGCGCCCAGGCCGCCGGCGTGGCGACACGGCCGCGCGGGGTGCGGGCCAGCAGGCCCTCCCGGACGAGGAAGGGCTCGGCGACCTCCTCCACGGTCTCGCGCTCCTCCCCCACCGCGACCGCGAGCGTCGACAGTCCCACGGGCCCGCCGCCGAACAGCTTCAGCAGCGCCTGGAGGACGGCCCGGTCCAGCCGGTCCAGGCCGCGGGCGTCGACCTCGTAGACGGCGAGGGCCGCCGCGGCGACCTCGCGGGTGATGATCCCGTCGGCCTTGACCTGGGCGTAGTCGCGCACCCGGCGCAGCAGGCGGTTGGCGATCCGGGGGGTGCCGCGGGAGCGGCCGGCGATCTCGGCGGCGCCGTCGGCCTCCATCTCGACGTCGAGCAGGTGCGCCGAGCGGTGCACGACGCGCTCCAGCTCCGCGGGCTCGTAGAACTCCATGTGGGCGGTGAAGCCGAAGCGGTCGCGCAGCGGGGGCGGCAGCAGGCCCGCGCGGGTGGTGGCGCCGACCAGGGTGAACGGGGGCAGTTCCAGCGGGATGGCGGTGGCGCCGGGGCCCTTGCCGACGATCACGTCGACGCGGAAGTCCTCCATCGCCATGTACAGCATCTCCTCGGCGGGCCGGGACATGCGGTGGATCTCGTCGAGGAAGAGCACCTCGCCCTCCTGGAGGGAGGACAGGATGGCCGCGAGGTCGCCGGCGTGCTGGATGGCGGGGCCGGAGGTGATGCGGATGGGTGCGCCCATCTCCGCGGCGATGATCATCGACAGGGTGGTCTTGCCCAGGCCGGGGGCGCCGGAGAGCAGCACGTGGTCGGCGGTGGCACCACGCGCGCGGGCGGCGCGCAGCACCAGGTCGAGCTGCTCGCGGACCTTCTCCTGGCCGATGAACTCACCGAGGTCCTTGGGGCGCAGGGCGGCCTCGACGGCCTGGTCCTCGCGGTCGGCGGCCGAACCCACCAGCCGCTCGGCGGCGGGGGTGTCGGTCGTGTCGTCCCAGTTCATGTGGTTCGCCTCAACGGTGGTGGGGTCAGCGGGCGCGGTTCAGGGTCTGCAGGGCGGCCTTCAGCAGCTGCCCCACCTGCGGCGTGCCCCCGGCGGCCTCGGCCTGCGGGGCCACGGCGGTCACCGCCTCGTCGGCCTCGCGGGTGGCGTAGCCGAGGCCTATGAGGGCGGCGTGCAGCTGGTCGCGCCAGCCCTGGGTGACCGGTGCGCCCACCGCGGGGGCGCCGACCGGCTCGCCCAGCCGGTCCTTGAGCTCCAGCAGCAGCTTCTGGGCGCCCTTCTTGCCGATGCCGGGGACGGCGGTGAGGGCCTTCTCGTCGCTGGTGGCGACCGCACGGCGCAGCGCGTCCGGGGTGTGCACGGCGAGCATCGCCTGCGCCAGGCGCGGGCCCACGCCGCTGGCGGTCTGCAACAGCTCGAAGACCTGGCGCTCGTCGTCGTCCGCGAAGCCGTACAGGGTCAGGGAGTCCTCGCGCACGACGAGCGAGGTGGCGAGCTTGGTCTGCTGACCCATGCGCAGCCCGGAGAGCGTGTTGGGCGTGCACTGGACGGCGATGCCGATCCCGCCCACCTCGACCACCGCCGAGTCGGGGGCGAGGGCGGCGACCGGGCCGCTGACGAAAGCGATCATGCCGTACGGCCTTTCGATGTGATCGGTGCTTTGGCCGCGTGCAGCGCGACGGCCTGCTGGAGTCGGTTCTGCGCGGGGGCGCGCCAGATGTGGCAGATGGCGAGCGCGAGGGCGTCGGCGGCGTCGGCCGGCTTCGGGGGCGCGTCGAGCCGGAGCAGGCGGGTGACCATGGCGCCGACCTGGGCCTTTTCGGCGCGGCCGCTGCCGGTGACGGCGGCCTTGACCTCGCTGGGGGTGTGCAGGGCGACGGGGATGCCACGGCGGGCGGCGCAGAGCATGGCGACGGCGCTGGCCTGGGCGGTGCCCATCACGGTCCGTACGTTGTGCTGGCTGAACACCCGCTCCACGGCGACGAATTCGGGCCGGTGCTCGTCCAGCCACGCCTCGATGCCCTGCTCGACGGCGACGAGCCGCTGCCCCAACTCGGCGTCCACGGGCGTCCGTACGACCCCGACGCCGAGCATGGTCAGCGGACGGCCCGCGACCCCCTCGACGACCCCGACACCGCATCGGGTCAGTCCCGGGTCCACCCCGAGTACGCGCACCGCGCCCCCTCCTTCGATCTCCCCAGCTTCGCCGGGGGTACCCCCAGTTTGTGCAGGCTATCCGGTGCCACCGACAACGGCCGACATGGCGACGGGCCGACGGGGCGTGTCCCCGTCGGCCCGTCGAGCCGTTTCGTCCGCTCAGCTCGCGGCGGCGCTACGCGCCGACCTTCTCCATGATCTCGTCGCTGACGTCGAAGTTGGCGAAGACGTTCTGCACGTCGTCGCTGTCCTCGAGCGCGTCGATCAGCTTGAAGATCTTCTTGGCGCCCTCCTCGTCCAGCTCCACCTGGACGGACGGCACGAAGCTGGATTCGGCGGAGTCGTAGTCGATCCCGGCGTCCTGCAGGGCGGTGCGGACGGCGACCAGGTCGGTGGCCTCGCTGACGACCTCGAAGGACTCACCGAGGTCGTTGACCTCCTCGGCGCCCGCGTCGAGCACGGCACCCAGGACGTCGTCCTCCGTCAGCTCGCCCTTGGGGACGATCACGACGCCCTTGCGGCTGAACATGTACGACACGGAGCCCGGGTCGGCCATGTTGCCGCCGTTGCGGGTCATGGCGACGCGCACGTCGGAGGCGGCGCGGTTGCGGTTGTCGGTGAGGCACTCGATGAGCACCGCGACGCCGTTCGGACCGTAGCCCTCGTACATGATCGTCTCGTAGTCGGCACCGCCGGCCTCAAGTCCACCGCCGCGCTTGATCGCGGAGTCGATGTTCTTGTTCGGAACCGACTGCTTCTTGGCCTTCTGGACGGCGTCGTAGAGCGTCGGGTTGCCGTCGAGGTCCACGCCGCCCATCCGCGCCGCGACCTCGATGTTCTTGATCAGCTTCGCGAAGAGCTTGCCGCGCTTGGCGTCGATCACGGCCTTCTTGTGCTTCGTCGTGGCCCATTTAGAGTGGCCGGACATCTGCCTGTCTCCTTCGCGTAACCCATCTCTGCAACGAACGCCAGAGATCCTACTAGGACTCCGCCGCCCGGTTCGCGTGCACCATGTCGACGAACAGGGAGTGCACGCGGTGGTCGCCGGTCAGTTCCGGGTGGAACGACGTGGCGAGCGCGTTGCCCTGGCGGACCGCCACGATGTGGCCCTCGTGCTCGGCGAGCACCTCGGTCTCGGCGCCGACGGACTCGACCCAGGGGGCGCGGATGAAGACGCCCTCTACAGGATCGCCCTCGACACCCCGGACGTCGACCGCCGCTTCGAAGGACTCGTTCTGACGTCCGAAGGCGTTGCGGCGCACGATCATGTCGATGCCGCCGAAGGTCTCCTGGCCCGAGCGCGGGTCGAGGATCTTGTCGGCGAGCATGATCATGCCGGCGCAGGTGCCGTAGACGGGCATGCCGGCCCGCACGCGCGCGCGGAGGGGCTCCATCAGGCCGAAGAGGACGGCCAGCTTGGAGATGGTGGTGGACTCGCCGCCGGGGATGACCAGGCCGTCCACCTCGGCGAGTTCCTCGGGGCGCCTGACCGGCCTGGCCACGGCGTCGGCCGCGGCCAGGGCGATGAGGTGCTCCCGTACGTCGCCCTGGAGGGCCAGGACGCCTATGACGGGGGTGTTCATGTGATCCAGTGCCTTACCAGCCGCGGTTGGCGTAGCGCTCGGTCTCGGGGAGGGTGTCGCAGTTGATGCCGACCATGGCCTCGCCGAGGTTGCGGGACGCGTCCGCGATGATCTTCGGGTCGTCGTAGAAGGTGGTGGCCTTGACGATGGCGGCGGCGCGCTTGGCCGGGTCGCCCGACTTGAAGATGCCGGAGCCGACGAAGACGCCCTCGGCGCCGAGCTGGCGCATCAGCGCGGCGTCGGCCGGGGTGGCCACGCCGCCGGCGGAGAACAGCACCACGGGGAGCTTGCCGAGCTCGGCGACCTCCTTGACCAGCTCGTAGGGGGCGCGCAGCTCCTTGGCGGCGGCGTACAACTCGTTGTTGTCGCAGCCGCGCAGCTTGGCGATCTCGCCCTTGATCTGGCGCAGGTGACGGACCGCCTCGACGACGTTGCCGGTGCCGGCCTCGCCCTTGGAGCGGATCATCGCGGCGCCCTCGGCGATACGGCGCAGGGCCTCACCGAGGTTGGTGGCGCCACACACGAAGGGGGTGGTGAAGGCCCACTTGTCGGAGTGGTTGACCTCGTCGGCCGGGGTGAGGACCTCGGACTCGTCGATGTAGTCGACGCCGAGGGACTGAAGAACCTGGGCCTCGACGAAGTGGCCGATGCGGGACTTGGCCATGACCGGGATGGAGACGGCGTCGATGATGCCCTCGATCATGTCCGGGTCGGACATGCGGGCCACGCCGCCGTCCTTGCGGATGTCGGCGGGGACGCGCTCCAGGGCCATGACGGCGACGGCGCCCGCGTCCTCGGCGATCTTCGCCTGCTCCGGCGTGACGACGTCCATGATCACGCCGCCCTTGAGCTGCTCGGCCATGCCGCGCTTCACCCGGGCGGTGCCGGTCTCGGGGGTCTGGGCGGAGTCGGAAAGCGTGGTGGACACGGGTGACCTCACTCGGTGAAAAGAGGGTTTGGTGCACCGACGAGGAAACGGGAATGGACCAGTCCACGGCAAGGGCCAATGGGAACCCTGTGGATCCTTTTCTCCGCCTCTCCGCGCGTTCTGCGCGCGTTCTGCGCGCCGCGCCCGTTCCGCGCCATCGTGGGAGCGCTCGCCTACCGGTCCCCGTGGCCCTGAACGGCCCTGGTCAGCGCGGTGTGGGCGGTGAGCGGCGAGTCGGCGGAGATCAGCAGCCGCCGGGCGGTGAGGGTGGAGCCGTCCCGCAGCCGCAGTTCCACCGGTTCCCGAAGGGCCACCGCGAGGTCCGCGGCCCCGGCGACGGTGCACACCACGTCACCGTCGCCGCCGGGCACCGGGCGGACGCCACGGCCGGGCGCGGACGCCGTCCGGCGCGAGACCGACCGTACGGCGCTCAGCGGAAGCACGATCTCGTCGAACAGCCCGGCCCGGATCGTCAGCGCGCCGGCGGTGAGCCGGTGCGGACGGCGCCGGGTGACGGCCGCGAAGAACAGGGTCAGGTCGATGAGGACGGCCACCCAGACCAGGTGGAAGGGCTGCCAGGCGGGCGGGATCATCGAGACGTCCATGAGCGCCTCGACCACCACCTCCATGCCCACGAAGGCGAACACCGAGCTACGCAGGGCCGCCGAGTGGCCGATGACGACCTCGCCGGGACCTGCGAGGGGACGCCTGGTCAGCCATGCGGTCAGGTCGCGCAACGCCGGCCCCAGCAGGTCCCGCGCTGTCCCCGTCGTCACCACGAGCGCCATGTCGCCTCCTCCGGCCGAGCCGTTTCCATCCCGAAACGATCACAGCACGGAGCCGCACGGCGGGACAGGACCGCGCAGGTCATCCCTTGGCCGGAAACATGCGGCAGGGGAGGCCGCGGAGACTACGGCCGGTCCGCCAGGGCCGCCGGCGGTTCGTCGTCCATTTCGAAGGCCATGGGGAACGGGGCGTGGCCGGCCAGTCTGAACCACCGGACCTTGCGGTGCTCGCGGAGTCTGCGGGCCGCGCCGACGGCGTCGTTGTGGAAGCGGCGGGCCATCGGCACCCTGCGCACCGCCTCGGTCAGCTCGTGCGCCGCCTCCTCTCCCCCGGGCGCCTCGCGGACCTCGTCCACCTGCTGTGCCTCGGCGAAGACCGCGCGCAGCGCCTGGCTGAGCTCGCTCTCGGCGACCTCCCGCTGGTCCTCCTCGGCCTGCCGGGCGGCGTGCGCGGCCTCGTAGAGCACGATCGAGGCGGCCGGGTCGAGCACTCCGGAGGTGGCCAGCTCCTGGGCCACCGACGCGCGCCGCAGCAGCTGGGCGTCGAGCGCGGCACGCGCGGCGTCGATCCGCGCGTGCAGCCGGTCCAGCCGACCCGCCGTCCAGCTCAGATACAGGCCGATGACGACCAGCGCGACAAGGATCCAGATCAGCGTTGCGGTCACGGGCGGCAAGGCTACAGGGCGCCCCGCCGGGGTAGCGGGGCCCTGTCCGACCGTGAGGGTCAGGTGCCGTGGGCCGGTGTGGACGTCCCTTGGGGCTGCCGCCCCCGGACGCCCGCTTCGGCCTGAACGGCCTCGTCCTCAAGCGCCGGACGGGCTGCTTTTGCCCCCCTCGGTCTCGTCCTCACACGCCCGACGGGCTGCCCTTCCCCGCCCTCAGGCGCGCCCGCAGGCCCGTGACCCGGTCGTCCGCGGCGACCGCCGCCGCGCCGGCCGTCACGGTCTCGTACACCGAGAGGATGTCCGCGCCCACCGTCGACCAGTCGAAGCGGCGGACGTGGGCGCTGCCGTGGGCGCGGAGTTCGGACCGGCGGGCCGGGTCGGCGAGGAGGCGTACGGCGGCGTCGGCGAGGGCGTCCGCGTCCTCGTTGGTGAACAGTTCGCCGGCCTTGCCCTGGTCCAGGACCTGGGCGAAGGCGTCCAGGTCGGAGGCGAGGACGGGGGCGCCGGCGGACATGGCCTCGACGAGGATGATGCCGAAGCTCTCGCCGCCGGTGTTCGGGGCGACGTACAGGTCGATGCTGCGCAGGAAGCGCGCCTTGTCCTCGTCGCTGATCATGCCGAGGAACTCCACCCGGGAGCGCAGCTCCCTCGGCAGCGACTGGACCGCCTCCTCCTCGTCGCCGCGGCCCGCGACCAGGAGCCGGGTCTGCGGCCGGACGGCGAGGATCTTGGGCAGGGCCCTCATCAGCACCGGCAGGCCCTTGCGGGGCTCGTCGATGCGGCCTATGAAGCCGATGGTGTCCCCCTGCCACTCGGGCCGGGGTTCGGCCCGGGCGAAGAAGTCGACGTCGACGCCGTTGGGGATCACCACCGCGTCGCCGCCCAGGTGTTCGACGAGGGTGCGCCGGGCGTACTCGCTCACGGCGATCCGCGCGCTGATCTTCTCCAGTGCGGCCTGGAGGATGGCGTACGCGGCGATCATCGCCCGCGACCGGGGGTTGGACGTATGGAAGGTGGCGACGATCGGGCCCTGCGCGGCCCAGCAGGTCAGCAGGCCCAGCGAGGGCGAGGTCGGCTCGTGGATGTGGATCACGTCGAACCGGCCCTCGTGCAGCCAGCGCCGTACCCGGGCCGCCGAGAGGAAACCGAAGTTCAGCCGGGCCACCGAGCCGTTGTACGGCACCGGCACCGCGCGGCCGGCCGAGACGACGTAGGGCGGCAGCGGGGTGTCGTCGTCGGCGGGGGCGAGGACGGACACCTCGTGGCCGAGGCCGATGAAGTACTCGGCGAGGTCGCGGATGTGGAACTGGACACCGCCCGGCACGTCCCAGGAGTAGGGGCAGACGATGCCGATCCTCACGTCCGCTCCCCATTGGCCGGGCGGGGCTCGAGGTCCGCGAGCCACAAGCGCTGGAGCATGTGCCAGTCCTCCGGATGGTCGGCGATCCCGGTGGCGAAGGCGTCGGCCAGCGCCTGTGTCATGGCAGACGTCTTCTCGGCCCGCGTACCTGTCTCGGGTACCTCGATCGGGGGATGGACGCGGCCCTGCATGACGGGTGAGTCGTCGTACCAGAGGGTGACGGGCAGCAGCAGGGCGCCGGTCTGCTGGGCGAGCAGGGCGGGTCCGGCCGGCATGCGGGCCGTCTCGCCGAAGAACTTCACCTCGACGCCGGAGGCGGACAGGTCGCGGTCGGCGACCAGGCAGACCAGGCCGCCGGCGCGCAGCCGCCGGGCCAGCGCGCCGAACGCGGAGCCGCCGCTGTGCGGCAGGACTTCCATGCCGAGACCCTCGCGATAGGCGACGAACCGGTCGTAGAGCGTCTCGGGCTTCAGGCGCTCGGCGACCGTGGTGAACGGCGTCCGGAGCTCGGTGGTCACCCAGGCGCCGGCCAGGTCCCAGTTGGCCAGGTGGGGCAGGGCGAGGACGACGCCGCGGCCGGAGGCGAGCCCGTCGGTGAGGTGGTGCACATCCTTGGGGGCGAACCCGGTGCGCACACGTTCGGGGCTCCAGGCGGGCAGTCGGAAGGACTCCATCCAGTAGCGCAGGTAGGAGCGCATGCCCGCGCGGGAGAGTTCCGCCAGCCGCTCGGGGCTCGCGTCGGGCACCACGCGCGCGTAGTTGGCCTCCAGCCGCAGCACGCCCTTGCCGCGCTGCTTCCAGGCGAGGTCGGCGATGGCGCGGCCGAGCCGTACGGCGACCGGCTCGGGCAGCTTCTTGACGGTGCCCCAGCCCAGGCCGTACAGGGCGTCGGTGAGGCGGTCCCGGGCGGTCATGTCGCCGCCCCGCTCCCCTGGTTCTCCTGCCGTGCGGCGGCTGCCTCCGCCTCCGCCGACTCGCGGCGGACGGTGACGACCCGCTGGATCAGGGTGACCAGGCTGCCGGCGGCGACGATCCACAGCGCGACCGGCAGCAGGTACTGGATGCCGGGCACGCCGAACTTGTGCAGGCCCGCGAAACCGGCCGCGACCAGCGAGATCACCAGCCGTTCGGCGCGCTCGACCAGCCCGTTGACGGCGACGGGCAGGCCGATCGACTCGCCGCGCGCCTTGGTGTACGACACCACCTGGCCGCTGGCCAGGCAGAAGATCGACACCGCGCACAGCACGTTGTCGTCGCCCCGGCCCGCGTACCACAGCGCGAAACCGCCGAAGATCGCGCCGTCGGCCACCCGGTCGAGGGTGGAGTCGAGGAAGGCGCCCCAGCGGCTGGAGCGGCCGAGCTGGCGGGCCATGTTGCCGTCGACCAGGTCGGAGAACACGAACAGGGTGATCACGACCGTGCCCCAGAAGAACTCGCCCCGGGGGTAGAAGACCAGCGCGCCCGCGACCACTCCGGCGGTGCCGATGAGCGTGACCGTGTCGGGGCTCACGCCCCGGCGGATGAGAAACGCGGCGAACGGTGTGAGGACACGCGTGAAGAATGCACGCGCGTACTTGTTCAGCATGGCCTTCCCGAGGGTCGGTGTCGCCGGGCGGCCCCTGCTGGCCACCGGCGGGCCCAATCGTAGCCACGCGCGCGCGTGGGCGACGTCCGGGCACCGGCGGGCCCGCTCGGCGACCCCGGCCCGGCAGCGCGCGGCCGCGGCTCGCGGGGGCCGGTTCACGGTGTGTGACGGCCGGTGGGGGCGGGATCGGGTCGTTCGTATGGACGCGGCATGACGGGAGTGGAAAGCTCGAATCAACCGCGGGCGTCGCAGGAGCCGCCAGTGACGCGGTGCCGCGTGTCCGCGCCCACAGTGACCTCACCGTGCACGGGAGGCAGGATCATGGGCGACAAGGCGCACACACACCCCGGAGCCGCCGGCAGGGCTATGGCGGCCGACCAACCCACGTCCCTACGGAATGTGGTGCTGGTCGGCCACTCCGGTTCGGGCAAGACGACTCTGGTGGAGGCTCTCGCGCTGACGGCGGGAGCGGTGAACCGGGCGGGCCGCGTCGAGGACGGCGGCTGCGTCTCGGACTACGACGAGATCGAGCACCGGCAGCAGCGCTCGGTGCAGCTCTCCCTGGTGCCGGTGGAATGGGAAGGCATCAAGATCAACCTGCTGGACACCCCCGGCTACGCGGACTTCGTCGGGGAGCTCAGGGCCGGTCTGCGCGCGGCGGACGCGGCCCTCTTCGTCGTCTCGGCCTCCGACGGCGTGGACGGCTCGACCCGGATGGTGTGGGAGGAGTGCGCGGCCGTCGGCATGCCGAGGGCCATCGTGATCACCCACCTGGAGGCCGCCCGCGCGGACTTCGAGGAGATGACCCGGGTGTGCGCCGAGGCCTTCGGCGCGGACGACCCCGACGCGGTGCTGCCGCTCTATCTGCCGCTGCACGGCCCCGAGGGCCCCGACGGGCACATGCCCGTGACGGGACTGGTCGGGCTGCTGACGCGGAAGCTGTTCGACTACTCGACCGGGGAACGCAAGGAGTCCGAACCGGGCGAGGACCAGTTGCCGCGGATGGACGAGGCCCGCGCCCGGCTCATCGAGGGGATCATCTCCGAGAGCGAGGACGAGACCCTCATGGACCGCTACCTCGGCGGCGAGCAGGTCGACCTCGAAACCCTGATCAAGGACCTGGAGCGGGCCGTGGCGCGCGGTGTCTTCCACCCCGTGCTGGCCGCCGCCCCGGCGGCCGAGGGCGCGAAACAGGGCATCGGCACGGTGGAGCTCCTGGAACTGATCACCCGGGGCTTCCCCACCCCGCTGGAGCGCGAGGCGCCCGTCGTCACCACGCTCGACGGCAAGCCGCGCGAGCTGGCGCCGTGCGACCCGGACGGGCCGCTGGTCGCCGAGGTCGTCAAGACCGCCTCCGACCCGTACGTCGGCCGGGTCTCCCTCGTCCGGGTCTTCTCCGGCACCCTGCGGCCCGACCAGACGGTGCACGTCTCCGGGCACGGGCTGACCGACCGCGGCCACGAGGACCACGACGTCGACGAACGCGTCGGCGCCCTGTCGATGCCGTTCGGCAAGCAGCAGCGGCCCGTGACGCACGCCGTCGCGGGCGACCTCGCGTCCGTGGCGAAACTGGGCCGCGCCGAGACCGGCGACACCCTCTCGGCCAAGGACGAGCCGCTGCTGATGGCCCCGTGGGAGATGCCCGACCCGCTGCTGCCGCTCGCCATCCAGGCGCACAGCAAGGCCGACGAGGACAAGCTCTCCCAGGGCCTGGCCCGGCTGGTCGCCGAGGACCCGACGATGCGCCTGGAACAGAACCAGGACACCCACCAGGTGGTCCTGTGGTGCCTGGGCGAGGCCCACGCCGACGTCGCCCTGGAGCGGCTGCGCAGCCGGTACGGCGTCCAGGTCGACGTCGTGCCGCACCGGGTCTCCCTCCGGGAGACGTTCGCGAACCGGTCCGCGGGGCGCGGCCGGCACGTCAAGCAGTCCGGCGGGCACGGCCAGTACGCGATCTGCGAGATCGAGGTGGAGCCGCTGCCGGGCGGCTCGGGCATCGAGTTCGTCGACAAGGTCGTCGGCGGGGCGGTGCCCCGGCAGTTCATCCCGTCGGTGGAGAAGGGTGTGCGCGCCCAGGCCGCCAAGGGGGTCGCCGCCGGGTATCCGCTGATCGACGTCCGGGTCACGCTGCTGGACGGCAAGGCGCACTCGGTGGACTCCTCCGACGCCGCGTTCCAGACGGCGGGCGCACTGGCGCTGCGGGAGGCCGCGGCGGACGCGAAGATCCATCTGCTGGAGCCGGTGGCCGAGGTGAGCGTGCTGGTCGGCGACGACTACGTGGGCTCCGTGATGAGCGATCTGTCCGGGCGGCGCGGCCGGGTGCTGGGCACCGAACAGGTCGGCAGCGGGCGCACGCTGGTGCGGGCCGAGGTGCCCGAGATCGAGATCGGCCGGTACGCGGTCGACCTGCGGTCCCTGTCGCACGGCACGGCCCGCTTCGACCGCCGCTACGCCCGGCACGAGCCGATGCCGCCGCAGGTCGCCGACCGGGTTCGCGAACAGGAGCGCGAGGCCTCGTAGTCGGCGCGCCCGGCGCACGACCGGGCGACCGCGCAAGGCTGCGGAACGCTTCGCTCCGCAACAGCCCCTCCAGGCGGGCGGCTTCGGCCGTCCGCCTCCGCGTGTCAGTGGCTGCGGATACGCTGATGACCTGATCAACAGGTGTGCGGGGCAGGGAAGTCGGGAAGGCCGGTAGGGGGTGTCTCGCCGATCATGCCGGATCAGGGAGCGGTGGCTGCCGCGAAGCTCGCGCAGGGCCCGGCGATCGCGCTGCGCGCCGCCAAGGAGTCGGTCGACACCGGTCTGGAGACCGACATCGACACCGGCCTCGC
>NZ_JBEXZD010000070.1:0-42391 GCF_040628575.1 Streptomyces sp. NPDC006393 | reverse complement strand
TGACCACGGCGCCCCGCACGGCCGCGGGCCCCCCCCCGCCGGCGGGTGCCACGTGGGGGTGTCCGGCGGCGGGGCATGCCGGGCCCGAATCGGCCGCCGGACCGCTGGTTACTCAGACCCGCGGGGTTCGGAAGAGAGCCCCGGGGCTCTCCGCGCCGCGCATCGCGGAGGGCCCGCCCGCGTCTCGGGGACGGCGTGGCGTCAGTGCGGCCGGCCGGGCTCCCGGACCCAGCCCAGGGACCGTTCCACCGCCCGCTGCCAGCTCTCGTACTCCCACGCGCGCCGTTCGGGGTCCATGTCGGGCAGCCACTGGGCGGCGCGGTGCCAGTTGCGGCGCAGGACCTCCAGGTCCGGCCAGTATCCGGCGGCGAGCCCGGCGGCGTAGGCGGCGCCGAGGGAGACCGTCTCGGCCACCAGCGGCCGTACGACGGGTACGTCGAGGACGTCGGCGAGCATCTGCATGAGCAGGTTGTCCGAGGTCATGCCGCCGTCCACCTTGAGCTCCCGCAGCGCGAGCCCGGAGTCGGCGTTCATGGCGTCGACGACCTCCCGGGTCTGCCAGGCGGTGGCTTCCAGCACGGCCCGCGCGAGATGGCCCTTGGTGATGTAGGAGGTGAGGCCGACGACGACCCCGCGCGCGTCGCTGCGCCAGTGCGGGGCGAACAGGCCGGAGAAGGCGGGAACGATGTAGCAGCCGCCGTTGTCCTCCACCGTGCGCGCCAGGGTCTCGATCTCGGGCGCGGTGCTGATCAGGCCCAGCCGGTCGCGGAACCACTGGACCAGCGAACCGGTGACCGCCATCGGGCCTTCCAGGGCGTACACCGTGGGCTGGCCGGCGATCTTGTAGGCCACGGTGGTGATCAGGCCGTGCCGGGAGCGCACCAGGTCGGTGCCGGTGTTCATGACCAGGAAGCTGCCGGTGCCGTAGGTGCACTTGGCCTCGCCGGGCGAGAAGCAGGTCTGGCCGAACAGGGCGGCCTGCTGGTCGCCGAGGGCGGCGGTGATGCGGACGCCGGGGAGCAGCGCGCGGGCCTCACCGTAGCTCTCCGCGGAGGACCGGATCTCGGGCAGCAGGGTGGGCGGCACGCCGAAGAACTCCATGAGTTCCGGGTCCCACGTCAGGGTCCGGATGTTGACGAGCATGGTGCGGCTGGCGTTGGTGGGGTCGGTGATGTGCAGGCCGCCGTCGGTGCCGCCGGTCAGGTTCCAGATCAGCCAGCTCTCGATGGTGCCGAACAGCACCTCGCCGTCATGGGCGCGCTGCTCCAGGCCCTCCACGTGGTCGAACAGCCAGCGGATCCGGGGGGCGGAGAAGTAGGTGGAGGGAGGCAGGCCGCAGCGGTCGAGGAAGAACTCGTCGCCGGGCCGGTCCCGGAGCGTCTCGACCAGCGGCGCGGTGCGGGTGTCCTGCCAGACGATGGCCCGGCCCAGCGGGGCGCCGGTGCGCCGGTCCCAGAGCACCGTCGTCTCGCGCTGGTTGGCGATCCCGACGGCCGCGATCCGCTCGGCGTCCACGCCCGCGCTCGCGAGCGCCTCGGGGACGATGCGCCGGACGTTGCGCCAGATCTCGAGGGCGTCGTGCTCGACCCAGCCGGGCCGGGGGAAGTGCTGCTGGTGCTCCCGCTGGGCGACGGACACCAGCCGCCCGCGATGGTCGAACAGGATGCATCGTGTGGACGTGGTGCCCTGGTCGATGGACATCACATACCGCTCAACCATGTTCGGACCGTCCTTCCGATGCGTCGCGCACGCGGGAGGCCTCGACGGTGAGACCGTCCGGCGGAGAGCTGCGGGGACCTACCAGCGAACCGCCCCCAGATCCCGGGAGATCGCCCGGGCCGCCTCCCGGAGCAGCGCGATCAGCGCGGGCAACGGCCGGCCCCGGGGATCGCAGATCCGCTCGACGGCGCCGGACAGGCCGATGGCGCCCACGACGAGACCGCCGTGGCCGCGGATCGGGGCGGCGACGCCGGCGTCTCCCATGCTCATCTCCTGCACCTCGGCTCCCCAGCCGAGTTCGCGGATCTCGGCCAGCACCCGGTCCAGGTCCTCCCGTACGACGAGGGTGTGGCGGGTGTAGGCCTCCAGGCCGTCCGCGGGCATCGGGTCGAGGGTGGCGGTGCCGAAGGCCAGCAGGACCTTGCCGAGCGAGGAGGCGTGCAGCGGCAGCAGCGCGCCCACGTCCAGGGTCTGGAGGGTGTCGTCGGGCCGGAAGACGTGGTGCACGATGAGGACCTTGCCCTCCAGGGGCGTGCCCAGGCGGACGGCCTCCCCGCTGCGGGCGGCCAGCGCGTCGGCCCAGTTGATGGAGCGCGAGCGCAGTTCGTTGACGTCGAGATAGCTGGTGCCCAGGTGCAGCAGCGCGGCCCCGAGCTGGTACTTCCCGGTGGCCTCGTCCTGCTCGACGAAGTCGACGTGCTGGAGGGTGCGCAGAATGCCGTGGGCGGTGCCCTTGGCCAGCCCGAGGGACGACGCCACCTCGCCGAGCCCGAGCCTGCGGGGGCCACCGGCGAGCAGGCGCAGGATCGCCGCCGCTCGTTCGATGGACTGGACAGGTCCGGCCATATGGCGATTTTAGTCCTGTTTGCCCCGGTGAGGACTGCCGTTCGGTAATGCCGACCGCCACGCGTTGACCGGGCGCCCATCCGTTTCTTAGCGTTCCTTGTCGCGCCCGGCTCCCGGTCGGCAGCGCCGCCCGGAGGAGGAGGGGACATCATGTCCGTAGCGCAGCTCGAGGCCGCGCCTCACAGGGAGGTGGACCACGCCTTCCCGCTGCCGGACACGCCAGGTACCGTGTCGGCCGTCCGCCATCGCGTTCACGCGCTCCTCCGCTCCTGGGACCTGCCCGGCGAAGCCGCCGACGACGTGCTCCTCGTCGTCTCGGAACTCGTCACCAACGCGCTCGTGCACGCCCGGCCGCCCGCCACGCTGCGCGTGTGGCGGCTGCCGGTCGACGGCCGGCGGGCCGTCCACGTCGAGGTGACCGACCTGGGGCCCGCGTCACCGCCCGAGCCGGCGGCGGCGCCCGACCCGGACGAGCACGGCCGCGGCCTGGCCATCGTCACCGCGCTGTCGGCCCGGTGCGGGGTGCGCGCGGACCGCGGCAGGACCAGCCGCTGGGCGGAGGTCCTCGCGAGCTGAACCCCCGGCGGGGGCCGCCACAGGACCCTGGGCCGGGGCCGCCACAGGACCCTGCGGACGGGGGCCGCCGCAGACGATCACCCCGACCCCGGTTCGGCCATGTCGGCACCCTTCTGGCCGGCTCTGCCCGACACCGATCGGCCACGACGCACCGGGCGGCGCACGGGCCCGCGAACCGTGCGGCGGCTCAGCCGCGGCCGGACGGCGCCGCCGTGCTGCCGCGCACCTCCAGGACGGGCACGGTCAGGTCCACGGTACGCGAGCGGCCAAAATCCTCGATCCGGTCCAGCAGCCGCTGAGCGGCGCGCCGGCCCACGTCGTGGCCGGCGTTGTCCACCGTGGTCAGCCACAGATGCCGCAGCCGGGACAGGTAGGTGTTGTCGTATCCGGCCAGGGAGAGATCGCGGGGCACGCTGAGGCCGCTCTCCTCGGCCGCCGACAGCGCGCCGACGCAGGTCATGTCGTTGACGGCGAAGACGGCGGTCGGCCGCCGCCTCCGGCTGAGCAGCCGGACGGTGGCCCGGTAGCCGCCCTCCTCGGTGAGGTCGCCCCGCTCCACCACCGCCGTGTCCGCCAGACCGTGCTCGCGCATGGCGGTCTCGAAGCCCCGCAAGCGCAGCTCACCGACCGCGCCCCGCCCCGCGATGTGCGCGATGCGCCGGTGACCGAGGCCGATCAGGTGCTCGGTGGCCAGCCGGGCGCCGTGCTCGTCGTCTCCCGCGACCACGTCCACCCCGGGCAGCTCGGGTTCCCGGGCGCCGGCGACGACGGTGGGCACCCGTTCGGCCGCCGTGCGCAGCGCCGTCGGGTCCTGAAGGGTGCCGACGGCGACCACACCGTCCACGCGCAGTTCGGTGAACGTACGGGTGAGGTCCTGCCCCAGACGCCGGTCGAGCCGTCCGTCCGCGAGCAGCACATGCAGGCCGCTGTCGTGGAGGCGGGCGGTCAGCCCGTCGAGAAGTTCGACGAACCAGGGGTTGCGCAGGTCGTTCAGCAGGACGCCGACGGTGCGGGTGCGCCGTTCGCTGAGGCTGCGGGCGGCGGCGTTGGGCCGGTAGCCGAGCTCCTCGATCGCGGCGAGGACGGCCCGCCGCTTCTCGGGACGCACGCTCTGGGAGCCGCGCAGCACCAGCGAGACCAGGGACTTCGACACACCGGCCCGCGCGGCCACATCACGAATGGTCGGGGGTCGCACGCGATGGACCGTTCCACAAGGGGCCGGCGCTTGTAAAGGGCGAGTGCGCGGCCGGGATCAGCGCCTTGACACCCGGCGGTGGCGACGGTCAGGGTGAGCGAGGTTTTGGATCGGTCCAAAGACGGGCTGTGAAGAGGGGCTGCCATGGTGAACACGCTCGGCGTCGCCGTCGTCGGATTCGGCTGGATGGGGCGGGTGCACACCCAGGCCTACGTCCGCGTGGCCCACCACTTCCCTCGGCTGGTGGTCCGCCCGCACCTGGTCGCGGTCGCCGACGAGGTGCCCGGACGGGCGGACGAGGCGGCCGGGCGGTACGGCTTCGACTCCGCGACCCGCGACTGGCGGGAGATCGCCGCCGATCCCCGGGTGCGGGCGGTCAGCATCACCGCGCCGAACTTCCTGCACCGCGAGATCGGTGTGGCCATGGCCGAGGCCGGCAAGCACATCTGGATCGAGAAGCCGGTCGGCCTCAGCGCCGACGACGCCCGCGCGGTCGCCGACGCGGCCGCGCGGGCCGGTGTGCACGGCACCGTCGGCTTCAACTACCGCAACGCGCCCGCCGTCGCCGCCGCCCGCGAGATGATCGCCACCGGCGAGATCGGCGCGGTCACCCATGTCCGCATCCGGCTGTTCAGCGACTACGCCGCCCACCCCGAGTCCGCGCTGACCTGGCGGTACGAGCGTGAGCGCGGTGGCAGCGGAGTCCTGGGCGACCTGGCCTCCCACGGTGTCGACCTCGCCCGCCACCTCATCGGCGAGATCGACTCGCTGGCCGCCGACACGGCCGTGTTCCTGCCCGAGCGAGCCCGTCCGGCCGGCGCCACCGCCGGTCACGCCCGGGCGAGCGGCGGCGAGTTCGGCCCCGTCGAGAACGACGACTACGCCGGCTGCCTGCTGCGCTTCGCCTCGGGCGCCCGCGGGGTGCTGGAGGTCTGCCGGGTCTCGGTCGGCGAGCAGAACGCCTACGGGTTCGAGATCCACGGCACCACCGGCGCGCTGTTCTGGGACTTCCGCCGCATGGGCGAACTCGGCGTCAGTCGCGGCACCGCGTATCAGGACCAGCCCGTCAGCACCGTCCACGTCGGCCCCGGGCACGGCGAGTACGCCGCCTTCCAGCCCGGGGCGGCCAACGCCATGGGCTACGACGACCTGAAGGTCATCGAGGCCCACCACTTCCTGCGCTCCGTCATGGAGGGCACCGCCCACGGCGCGACCCTCGCCGACGCCGTCGCCGCCGCGACGGCCCTGGACGCCATGGCCGTCTCCGCACGGGAGCGGAGCTGGGTGACGGTGGCCTGAGCCGTCGAACGGACCGTCCCCCGGACCGCCGCCCGAGCCGTCAGCGGGACGGCACGAGCGGGAGGTCGTCCGTGTACCCGTTGACCGGACGCGGGATCTTCTCGGTCCCACGGGCGTCCATGGCCGCCTGGGCGGACGCCGTGCCCAGGGTGCCGCCGGGGTGCCAGGTACCGGTGACGGACACCCAGGTGTCGGCGGCCGGCGCCGGAGTCCCGTAGATCCGCACCTTCACGGACTGGGCGTCCGCCGCGCAGCAGGAGAGGATGATCCGGGTCAGGTACCAGGTGTCGCGGCCCTTCTCCGGCGTGACGAAGCCGGTCAGCAGGACGGTGCGGCCCCGGACGGACTGCTCGCGGTCCTGCTGCACCCGGCGGGTGAAGTCCGTGAGGGTCATCGGGAGCGGTGAGGTCGCGGGCAGCGGGTCGAAGTGGCTCTGCCGGTCGACGGCCCTGGGTGCCTCGCGGGAGGCGGTGTACGCGCCGAGGGCCGGCGGGGCGTAGAACAGCAGGCTGAGCGCCGGAAGCAGCAGCAGCCAGGCGACGCGGGGCACGGAGCCGTGGTCGTGACCGTGGCCGTGGCCGTCGTGGCGGGAGGCGCGGGCATGACCGTCGTGGCGGGAGGCGTGGGCGTGACCGTCGTGCAGGGCGTGGCCGTCGCGGGAGGTGCGGGCGGTGCCCGCGTCCGGCCGCGACGCCCATGCCTCCGCCACACCCAGCACGAGCAGCACCGCGCCGGAGGCGATCAGCAGCGGCCGCATGCCCTCCTTGACGTAGCGCAGGAAGAGGTCGGTGAAGAGCGAGGCGTGCAGCAGGCCGAGGCCGCTGAGCACCAGCAGGGCCACCTGAAGGGGGCGTCTCACAGCGGGAAACCTCCGACGAGCACGCTGCACAGTACGGCGACGACCAGGGTGGCGGCGGAGAAGCGGACCGCGAACGCGCGGCCGAAGGTGCCGGCCTGAAGGGCGATCAGCTTCAGGTCGACCATGGGACCGACCACCATGAACGCCAGCCGGGCGAGAGGGGAGAACCCGGCGAGCGAGGCCGCGACGAAGGCGTCGGCCTCCGAGCAGACCGCCAGCAGGACGGCGAGCGCCGCCAGGAACAGCACCGACAGCCAGGGCGAGCCGGAGAAGGTGTCGAGCACGGTGCGCGGGACCGTCACGTTGAAGGTGGCCGCGGCCATGGCACCGAGCACCAGGAAGCCGCCCGCGTGCAGGAAGTCGTGCTGGAAGCCGCGCCGGAACTCCGTCCAGCGGTCGTGGCCCGGCTGGTGCCCGGTGTGCCGCACGGTGGGCCGGAGCCACTTGTCGCGGCCCAGGAAGAGCCAGAGCCAGCCCATGACGGCGGCGGTGGCCAGCGAGGCCAGCAGCCGGGCCAGCACCATGGCGGGCTTGCCGGGGAAGGCGATCGCGGTGGCGGTCAGCACGACCGGGTTGACGGCGGGCGCCGACAGCAGGAACGCGAACGCGGCGGCCGGGGTCACGCCCCGGTTGATCAGGCTGTTCGCGACCGGCACCGAGGCGCATTCGCAACCGGGCAGGACGACGCCGGCGACCCCGGCCACCGGGACGGCGAGGACGGGCCGCTTCGGCAGCACCCGGCTGAACACGCGGGCCGG
The DNA here is from genome assembly GCF_040628575.1 of Streptomyces sp. NPDC006393. Classification (NCBI taxonomy): domain Bacteria; kingdom Bacillati; phylum Actinomycetota; class Actinomycetes; order Kitasatosporales; family Streptomycetaceae; genus Streptomyces; species Streptomyces sp. NPDC006393. The sequence goes on along the minus strand of NZ_JBEXZD010000070.1, from coordinate 35,139 downwards.
CACGAAGGCGTTGATGGCGCCGGACAGGGCCGTGCCGAGCAGCAGGAAGGGCAGCGCCTGGACGGTGACGGCGAGACAGACGGTCCGCCAGGCCTGGAGGGCCGGCGCGTCCGCCCACCGCCCTGCGGCGAAGATCACCCCGCCGGGGACGACGGCCGCGCCCAGCAGCAGGAGCGGCCAGAACCGGGGCAGGCCACGGGCGGGGGCGTCGGCGGCGACCGCGCGGGCGGCCGGGGCCACCGGGGGTCTCACCGCTTCCTCCCCCAGTACGTCTGTCTCGCGCATGCGGGCTCCGAAGATCGATTCTCCGGAGAGAACATAGCGGGCCCGCCGCCCCGTCCCGCGCGCGGGACGCGCCGACCGTTTTTGAACGCGTCCAACCCTCTGGGCCACAGTCGCTCCCACCGACAGAGGGGGCCGACGTCCGGTGTTCGACCACCCGCGGTGGCCGCACGCCGACCGCACGACGGTCGGCATCGGCCGCGGTCCCCGGGCGCCCGGCGGTCCGGGCGGCGAGGGCTCGGCGCGCGCGATCCGTTCCGGGCTGGTGTGCTGGAGGTGGGGGTACGTGGCGGGAGCGCCGTATCGGACCGGGAGAGTCGGACATGAGTACCTACAGAGTCGCCCAGGCGACCGCTGCCGGTGGGCCGTTGGAGATCGCCGAGCGTGAGGTGGCGGAGCCGGGCCCCCGACAGGTGCGGATCGCCGTGGAAGCCTGCGGCGTCTGCCACAGCGACGCGTTCTTCGTGGACGCGGCGGTGCCCGGGATCCGGTTCCCGGTGGTTCCCGGTCACGAGATCGCCGGCCGGATCGACGCGCTCGGCGACGGCGCACGGGAGTTCGGCTGGGAGGAGGGCGACCGGGTGACGGTGGGCTGGTTCGGCGGCAGCTGCGGCCACTGCACACCGTGCCGGCAGGGCGACTTCATCGTGTGCGAGAACCTGAAGGTGCCCGGCTGGGCGTACGACGGCGGCTTCGCCGAGCGGACGATCGCACCCGTCGACGCCCTGGCCCGGATCCCCGAGGGGCTGGCCGCCGTCGACGCGGGGCCGATGGCGTGCGCCGGCGTGACCGTGTTCAACGGGCTGCGGCGCAGCGCCGCCCGGCCGGGCGACCTGGTCGCGGTGCTCGGCATCGGCGGTCTGGGGCACCTGGGCGTGCAGTACGCGGCGGCCATGGGCCTGGAGACGGTGGCGATCGCCCGGGGCGCCGACAAGGCCGACATCGCCAAGCGGCTGGGCGCCCACCACTACGTCGACAGCACGGCGGGCACCCCCGTCGCCGAGGCGCTGCGCTCGCTGGGCGGCGCGAAGGTCGTGCTGGCCACCGCGGGCAGTTCCGAGGCCATCGCGGCGACCGTGGACGGGCTCTCGCACCGGGGCGAACTGGTCGTCATCGGCGCGACGCCCGAGCCGCTGGGGATCAGCCCGATGCAGCTGATCACGGCCGGGAAGGAGATCCGCGGCCATCCGTCCGGCACCGCGCAGGACGTGCAGGACACCATGGCGTTCAGCGCTCTGCACGGGATCCGCCCGATGACCGAGACGGTACCGCTGGAGCAGGCCGACGAGGCGTACCGGAGGATGCTCTCCGGCGCCGCCCGCTTCCGTATGGTGCTCACCACGGCGTGAGGCGCCCGGGCCCGCGGGGTCAGGGCCTGCGGGCCAGCAGGCAGGCGTGCTGCCGGGTCAGCCGTCCCTCGGGCTCCTGCACCAGGGTCGCGGTGACCACGAACCCGGCCTCGCCGAGCAGTTCGGCCACCCGTTCCACGGGCGACAAGTACCACTCGTAGGACACGGGGTGCCCGTACCCCTGCGCGGGGCGCACGTGTTCGTCACCGATGTGGCACCCCCACAGCAGATGGCCGCCGGGTGCGAGGACGCGGTGGAACTCGGCGAAGACCGCGGGCAGGTGGGCGGGGGGCGTGTGGTGCGTGGAGTACCAGGCCAGGATGCCGCCGAGGGTGCCGCCGCCGATCCCCAGGGCGGTCATCGAACCCTGTACGAACCGCAGGTGCGGATGGGCGCGCCGGGCCAGTGAGAGCATCCGGGACGACAGGTCGACACCGAAGGCGTCGACGCCGGACGCGGCGAGGTGGGCGGTGACCTTGCCCGGCCCGCACCCCACGTCGGCGACCGGCCCCGTCCCGGCGCTCCGCACCGACTCGGCGAACACCGCCAGCATGCCGCGGGACAGCGGGTCCAACGCGGCCGGTTCCGGCACGCGTTCGGCATAGGCGGCGGCGACGGTGTCGTACGACTCGCGCACGGCCGCGAGATAGGCGGTCTCGGTCACGCCGCCACGTTATCCGAGCACGCGCGCCGCCCGCAGACCGCGCCCACAACGACCGCCTTCACATTTACTCCACCTTCCCGCCACGCGGCCGTCACGTGTTGGGTAAGCTCCTGCCGCTCCATTCGCACCACCGAGGGGGGAACCTCATGCGCATACGCTCCGCGCTCGCCACCACCGCCGCCACCGCCACCGCCGCGGCGGTCGCCGTCGTCGTCGCGGCCCCGGCACAGGCCGCCGAGTACTCCTCCGCCCTGAAGATCAAGGGCATCCAGTACGACGCGCCCGGGCGGGACTCCAACAGCTGCAGCACGGGCAACACCAGGAGCGAGTACCTGACCATCAAGAACTACTCGCGCTCCACGACCGTCAACCTCAAGGGCTACGTCGTCAAGGACGCCGCCGGCAACAGGTACCGGTTCACCGTCAACCACTACCTCCAGCCCGGCGACTACGTGAGCCTGCGCGGCGGCAAGGGCACGGAGTCCGACGCCAAGAACGTCGCCTACCGCCAGAACTGCAACTTCATGTGGAACAACGACAAGGACACCATCTACCTCTACAAGTCCTCCGGCGCCCGCGCGGACGTGCACTCCTACACCAAGTCCCGCGACGACCGGGACGGCAACGGCTACATCACCTACCACGGCTGACCCCGCGCCGGGTCGACCCGGCCGCCGGACAGCCACCGGCGGCCGGTCCCGGGACCGAGGCCTCCAACGCCGCGCCCTGGACGCGTTCCTGACCGCTACTCCTCGTCCTGCGTGCTGACGCGGGTGCGCCCGGGCTCGGGCGGCATGCCTTCCTGGGTGCGGACCGTGAGGACGTCACCGACGAAGAGGTCGTAGGCGAGCACGCCGACCACACCGCCGACCAGCGGCCCGACGATGGGGATCCACCAGTAGTGGCTGAACGAACCGGCCAGGGACCCCGGTAGCGCGAGATCGCCCCACCCCGCGGCGAACGTGAACAGCCGGGGGCCGAAGTCGCGGGCCGGGTTGATGGCGTATCCCGCGTTCGCGCCGTAGGAGATGCCGATAGCGGCCACGACGAAGCCGATCACCAACGGCCCGAGGTTGGCCTTCACCGCCGTGTTGCGCAGGTCGACGACCGCCGCGATCAGCATCAGCAGCAACGCGGTGCCGACGATCTGGTCCACGAGCGGGCCCCAGACGCCGCCGTGGAAGTAGGGCGCCGGGAAGGTCGCGAAGATGGAGAACGAGGCGACGGTGTGCCCGTTCGTCTTCGGTCCCTTCATCGCCGCGTCGAAGGTGTCGATCGCGTCGTGGTACACGGCGTACACCAGGGCCGCTCCGGCGAAGGCGCCCACCAGCTGCGCGCACCAGTACGGGACCACCTTCACCCACGGGAATCTGCGCCGCACCGCGAAGGCCAGCGTGACGGCGGGGTTGATGTGCGCGCCGCTGACGCCGCCGGCCACGTACACGCCGAAGACCACGGCGAACGCCCAGCCCCAGGTGATCAGCAGCCAGTCCCCGGCCCCCAGGAAGAAGGTGGTGGGCCCCTCCGTCCGGCCCGATCCGGGCAGCGCCGCGACCGCCATGGCCACCGAGCCGCATCCGAAGGCGATGAGGACGAAGGTCCCCAGGAACTCAGCCAGGCACTCGCCCCACAGCCCCCCACGGCGCCTGAGACGTGAGGGTTTGATCAGAGGCGGTATCTCTACGGCCATACAGGCCCCCTCGACGAACGGTCCGGCCCGCGGGCCGGCACAGCCCTGCTTCGGGCGGCCCCGCGATGATGCGCAGTCGCGGCCCCGCGTCACTGCTCAGTGTGCGCGTCCGTACGCGCTGTGGCCACTCGGCTGACAAGGGTTTCCCATCGGGTCGCCCTCCGCCCTCGTCGTGCCCCGCCGCGACGCGCGGGAAGGGCCGGACGAGTGAACGCCATATGGGTGATCCCGCCACCCGTCCCGCCTGGCGCTGGGGCCGGGAAACAAGCGGCGTGCCGGGCCGTCCCGGCGCGACGGTGACCCGCGGCAGTCCGACGGCACAGGTGGCAACGGGCCCCTGACGGCACAAGACTGATCCATGCTTTGGTGATCAGCCTTCGTGATCAGGCCACAACGGATTCAGTCATAACGGATTCAGCCACAACGGATTCAGACGACAGCGCACGGTCTCGGGGTGGACCGGTCACGCCGGCCGGTGGTTTTCGACCCTTCCTCAGGGAGCACGCATGGTGGAGAAGTCTGCCGACATCCTGATGCCCGAGCCGGACGGACCCGCCATCGCCCCACGCGGAAACACCGCGCCGACGACGGCGGACACCGAGCGGGAACTCGCCGGCATCCTGGCGGACCTCGTGGACGCCGACGATGTGCCGGCGGACAGCCACTTCTTCACCGACCTCGGCGCGAACTCACTGGTGATGGCCCAGTTCTGCGCACGGGTGCGGAAGCGGCCGGACCTGCCGTCCGTGTCCATGAAGGACATCTACCGGTGCCCCACGATCCGCGGCCTGGCGGCCGCTCTCACCCGGCCCGCGTCCCCATCCACCGGATCCGCCGGCGCATCCGCCGGATCCGCCGCCGCGGCCGTCGCCCCGGAGCCCACGTCACCTTCCGCACCCCCGGCACGGCCGGCCCCTTCGGCTTCGGCGCCGGCACCGCCGCCCGCCCGGGACGCACCGGCCGGCACGGCGCGCTACCTGTTGTGCGGGACCCTGCAACTGCTGATCTTCGTCGGCTACTCGTTCGTGATCGGGATGGCGACCACCCAGGCCTATGAATGGGTCGCCTCGGCATCGGGTCTCCTGGACATCTACCTGCGGTCGCTGCTGTGCGGCGGCGCCGGGTTCATCGCCGTGTGCGCCTTCCCGGTGGCGGCCAAGTGGATGCTCGTCGGACGCTGGAAGGCCGGTGAGTTCCCGGTCTGGGGTCTGGCCTATCTGCGGTTCTGGATCGTCAAGGCGCTGCTCCACGCCAATCCCATGATCCTCTTCGCCGGCAATCCGCTCTACGTGATGTATCTGAGGGCGCTCGGCGCGCGGATCGGCAAGGACGTCACGATCCTCTCCCGCTCCGTGCCGGTCTGCACCGACCTGCTCACCATCGGCGCGGGCACGGTGATCCGCAAGGACGCCTACTTCCTCTGCTACCGCGCGCACGCCGGACGCATCCAGACCGGCCGGATCACCCTCGGCCGGGACGTGTTCGTCGGCGAGAAGACGGTGCTCGACATCGACACCGCCATGGGCGACGGGGCCCAGCTCGGACACGCCTCCGCCCTGTACCGGGGTCAGGAGATCCCCGCGGGCGAGCGCCGCCACGGGTCCCCGGCACAGCCCACGCAGGTCGACCACGTGCGCGTGCCCCCGGCCCGGTGCGGCACCCTGCGGCGGGCCTGCTTCGCGCTGTCGTCCCTGCTCCAGCTGCTCCTGATCTATCTGCCGCTCGCCGTCGGCGGTGCGTACATGGTCTTCGCCGAGGTCCCGGCGCTCAGCGACCGGCTGGACGCGCGGACGCGGGCCACCTCGACCGGGGAGTTCGTCACCGACACGCTGATCGTGGCCTCGGTGCTGTTCCTCGGCGGCGTCGTCCTGGGGCTGGCCGCCCTGTGCACGGTGCCGCGGCTGCTGCGCCTGGCGGTCAGGCCCGACCGGACCTATCCCCTCTACGGCTTCCACTACGCCGCCCACCGGCTGACGACCGCCCTGACCAACATCCGGTTCTTCACCTGGCTCTTCGGCGACAGCTCCTACATCGTCCCCTATCTGCGCGGCATCGGATACGACCTGTCGAAGGTCGAGCAGACCGGCTCCAACTTCGGCACCGAGGTGCAGCACGAGACCCCGTTCCTGGTGTCCGTCGGCAGCGGCACGATGGTCGCCGACGGGCTGTCCGTCCTCAACGCGGACTACTCCCGCACGTCCTTCCGGGTGTCCCGGGCCTCGATCGGCGCCCGCAACTTCCTCGGCAACAACATCGCCTTCCCGGCCGGTGCCAGGACCGGCGACAACTGCCTGCTGGCCACCAAGGTGATGGTTCCCCTGGACGGCGAGATCCGCGAGGGGGTCGGCCTGCTCGGCTCGCCCTGCTTCGAGATCCCCCGCACGGTGGAGCGCGACACCCGGTTCGACCACCTGCGCACCGGCGAGGAACTGCGCCGCAACCTCGCCGCGAAGAATCGTTACAACGCCCGCTCGATGGCGCTCCATCTGTTCCTGCGCTGGCTGCACACGGTCGCGCTCACGGCGGTCGGTCTGGCCTCGGTCGACCTGTACGGCACGCTCGGACACGTGGTGATCGCCTGCTCCCTGGCGCTCACCGTCGCCTTCAGCGCGGGCTACTACGTGCTGGTGGAGCGGATGATCACCTCCTTCCGTCCGCTGCGCCCCCGGCTGTGCTCCATCTACGACCCCTATTTCTGGTGGCACGAGCGGCTGTGGAAGGTGCCGGACCGCTACCTCGCCCTGTTCAACGGGACGCCGTTCAAGAGCCTGATGTGGCGGCTGATGGGGGTGCGCATCGGCCGCCGGGTCTTCGACGACGGCTGCTACATCACGGAGCGCACGCTCACAGCGATCGGGGACGACTGCACGCTGAACGTCGGCAGCAAGATCCAGTGCCATTCGCAGGAGGACGGCACCTTCAAGTCCGACCGCACCACGCTCGGCGCCGGCGTCACCCTCGGGGTCGCCGCGCATGTCCACTACGGCGTGACGATGGGCGACTCGGCCGCGCTGGCCCCCGACTCCTTCCTGATGAAGGGAGAGGAAGTCTCCGCGCACGCGCACTGGGAAGGCAACCCCGCCGCGCCGACGGCGAACTGAGGAAGGGTCATTCGATGGGAACGCTCGTGGCAGCGGACCGGGACTTCTGGGCCGACGTGCTGACCGCCGGTGGATTCACCGCCGTTCCACGGTGGGTCGGCGGGCGGCCCGTGCCGGGTGTGGCCCGGCACGAGGAACCGGTGCCCGCCGACGTGGTGGAGTCGGTGCGCGCGCTGGCGGCCGAACTGGGAGTGCCGTTCAGCGCGGTGCTGCTGGCCGCTCACGCCAAGGTGCTGGCCGCGCTGTCCGGTGAGCGGGACGTGGTGACGGGGTACGCCACGGGGGCCGGGGGCGGGCCGCTGCCCTGCCGGCTGTCCCTCGCGCCGCCGACATGGCGCGCTCTGGTGCGCAGCGCCCGCCGGGTCGAGGCGGACCTGCTCACGCACCGGGACTTCCCCGTGAGCGAACTGCGGCGCGAGCTGGGGCTGGCACGGCCGCCGTACGAGGTGCTGTTCGACGCCGGGGAGACCATGGACACCGGCGACGGCACCCAGGGCGCCCGGAGCGCCGAGGACGCCGGGGGCTCGGGCGGCGCCGGGCGCGCCCCGAGTGCCGGGGCCGCCGAGGGCGCCCTGCCCGGGGACGTGGTGCTGGCCGTGCGCTGGAGCGGCGGGGTCGGTGACGGGCCGGCGGCGCTGCGGCTGCGGTACCGCACCGACGTGCTGGACGCCGATGCCGCGGCCCGCGTCGGCGGCTACCACCTGGCCGCGCTGCGGCTGATGGCAGCCGACGCCGACGCCGAGCACGTCGGGCAGAGCCTGCTGTCCGCCGGGGAACTGCGCGAGCAGCTCGAGGGACTGGCGGGACCGCACCGCGAACTGCCCGAGGCGCGGGCGCACGAGCTGTTCGAGCGGCAGGTGCGGGAGCGTCCCGACGCGGTGGCCGCCGTGCACGGCGAGCGCTCGTGGACGTACGCGGAGCTCAACGCCCGAGCGAACCGGCTGGCGCGGGCGCTGCTCGCACGGGGGCTGGGCCGCGAGGACGTGGTGGCGGTGGTCACCGAACGCAACCTGGACTGGCTGGCCGCGGTCCTCGCCGTGTTCAAGGCGGGCGGCGTCTATCTGCCGATCGAGCCGCACTTCCCGCCCGGCCGGATCGCGGCGACGCTGGAGCGGGCCGGGTGCCGGCTGGCCCTGACCGAGCCCGGCAGCACCGCCTCCCTCGACCGGGCCCTGGCCACGTCGGCGCCGGGCGTCGAGAAGCTGCTGGTGGACGCCGCCTGCGCGGAGGACCACGCCGAGGACGACCTCGGGGTGGAGGTGGCACCCGGCGCGCTGGCGTACATCTACTTCACCTCCGGCTCCACGGGCGAGCCGAAGGGCGCGATGTGCGAGCACGCCGGCATGCTCAACCACCTGTTCGCCAAGATCGACGACCTGGGGATCGGTCCCGGCCGGGTGGTGGCGCAGACGGCCCCGCAGTGCTTCGACATCTCGCTGTGGCAGCTGCTGGCCGCCCTGCTGGTGGGCGGGCGGACGCTGCTGGTGGAGCAGGACGCGGTCGTGGACGTGGAGCGGTTCGTGGACACGCTGGTCCGCGGCCGGGTGGGGGTGGCGCAGGTCGTGCCCTCCTACCTGGAGGTGGTGGCGTCGTACCTGGAGCGGCACCCGCGCGAACTGCCCGACCTGGCCTGTGTGTCGGTGACCGGGGAGGCGCTGAAACGGGAGCTGGTGCAGCGCTGGTTCGGCGTCGCCCCCGGCATCCGGCTGGTCAACGCCTACGGGCTGACCGAGACCTCCGACGACACCAACCACGAGGTCATGGACACGGTGCCGGAACGGGTGCTGCTGGGCCGGCCGGTCAACAACGTCCGTGTCCTCGTCGTCGACGAGCACCTGTCCCTGGTGCCGCTGGGCGCGCCCGGACTGATCGCCTTCTCCGGGGTCTGCGTGGGGCGCGGCTACGTCAACGACCCCGAACGCACCCGTGAGGCCTACCGGGAGGACCCGTACCGGCCGGGTGAGCGGCTGTATCTGGGCGGCGACTGGGGACGCTGGCATCCCGGGGGCAAGCTGGAGTTCCTGGGCCGGCGGGACAGCCAGGTGAAGATCCGCGGGTTCCGTATCGAGATCGGTGAGATCGAGAACACCCTGCTGCGGGTGCCGGGGGTGCGGGACGGCGCCGTGGTCGTCGCCGAACTCGCGGGCCGCAGCACGCATCTGATCGCCTACTACTCCGGCCGGCGCCTGGAGACGGAGGAGCTGCGGCGGACGCTGGGGGACGCGCTGCCCGGGTACATGGTGCCGACGGCCTTCCACTGGCAGGAGGCCCTGCCGCTGACCGCCAACGGCAAGATCGACCGCAAGGCCCTCACGGCGCTGGCCGAGCAGAGCGCACGGACCGAACCCGCGGCACGTGCGCAGGGGCCGGGCGGGGAGCACGGCGACGCCCCGCGCACGGCGACCGAGCGCAGGCTGGCCGAGGCGTGGGCCGACCTGCTGGGGCTGCCCCGGGAGCGGATCGGCCGCGGGGACCACTTCTTCGACTCCGGCGGCACCTCGCTGTCGGCGGTGAAGCTCACCATCGCCCTGAACCGGGCCGTGTCCCTGAAGGACATCACCCGCCATCCGGTCCTGGCCGACCTCGCCGCGCTGCTGGACGGCACGGCGCGGCAACGCTCCGGGCTGCTTCAGCCGCTGGCGGGCGCGGACGTCCGGCGGGAGTGCGCCCTGGTGTGCTTCCCGTACGCGGGCGGCAACGCGGTCAACTTCCAGCCGATGGCGAGCGCCCTGGCGGGCAGCGGTCTGGCGGTGTACGCCGTCGAGCTGCCCGGCCACGACCTGGCCGCCGCCGACGAGCCGTTCGCGCCGCTGGAGCAGGTGGTCGAGGAGGTCGTCGCCGAAATCACCGGGCGGGGGATCGGACGCGTCATGCTGTGGGGCCAGTCCTCCGGCGCCGCCCTCGCCGTGGAGGCGGCGCGCCGGCTGCCCGGGCGTGGGGTGGAGGTGGTGCGGGTGTTCCTCGGCGCCCAGTTGCCCGGGACGGCCGCCGAGCGGCGCGCCGCCGCGGCGGAGCTGGAGCGGGTCGGCAACGCCGACATCGCGGCGCGGCTGGGCGCGGACAGCGGCTACACCGAGCTGGGGGAGCTGAACGCGCGGCACGCCGAGCACATCGGTGCCGCCTACCGGCACGACTGCGTCTCGGCGCACCGCTACTTCGCCGACGCCCTGGACTCCCCGCCGGCGGTGAGGCTGGCCGCGCCGGTCACCGTGGTCGTCGCCGCCGACGACCCGCACACCGCCGGATTCCACGAGCACCACCGTGACTGGCGGCTCCTGGCCGACCACGTGGATCTGCGTGAACTCGCCGACGGCGGCCACTACTTCACCCGCACCCGGCCGGCCGAGGCGGCACGGGCCGTGCTCGGCGCCGCCGAGCTGCTGGCCTCCTCCTGAGGCCCTCCCCGCCCAACGAAAGGAAACCGAGATGTCGTTCTCGTCCCCGGCGTCAGTGCTGGAGGTGGAGCTGCGACCGGACCGGCCGCCGGTCCTGCACGTCGATCCCCCGGTCGACGCGGCCGGCTGGGCGGCCGAGTACCGTCCGGCGCTGCGCGCGCAGGTCACCGAGCACGGCGCGGTGCTCGTGCGCGGCCTGGGGCTGCGGGAGCCGGAGCGGGTCCGGGCGGTCTTCGCCGGGCTGGGCGGGGAACTCATGGCCGAGCGGGAGGCGTTCGCGCCCCGGACGTCGTACGGCGCGGGGCTGTACTCCTCCACGGCGTGGCCGGACAACCAGCCGATGTGCATGCACCACGAGCTGAGTTACGCACTGCGGGTGCCGGGCCTGATGCTCTTTGCGTGTCTCACCGCGCCCACGGGGGGCGGGGCGACCGCGGTGGCCGACGGGGAGGCGGTGCTGCGGGCGCTGCCGGGCGAGCTGACCGAGCGGTTCGAACGCGAGGGCTGGCTGCTGACGCGCAGCTACAACGACGAGATCGGGGCGTCGCTGGCCGAGTCGTTCGGCTCGGAGGACCGGGAGACCGTGGAGAACTACTGCCGCGCCCACGCCATCGACTTCGCCTGGCAGCCGGACGGGTCGCTGCGCACCCGGCAGCGCCGCGCCGCCGTCCTGCGGCATCCGGTCACCGGCCGCCGCTGCTGGTTCAACCAGATCGCCTTCCTCAACCAGTGGACGCTGGCGCCGGAGGTGCGCGAGTACCTGGTGGACGAGTACGGCGAGGACGGGCTGCCGTTCAACACCCGCTACGGGGACGGCTCGCCGATCGGCGAGGACGTGGTGCAACTGCTCAACGCCACCTACGAGGAGCACACCCTGCGCGAGCCCTGGCAGCCCGGCGACCTGCTGCTGGTCGACAACATCCGCACCGCGCACAGCAGGGAGCCCTTCACCGGCGAACGCGAGGTGCTGGTCGGCATGGCCGAGCCCCGGCTGCTCGCCGAGGGCCGCCCGACCCCGGAGGGAACCCGGCGATGAACCCTGTGACCCCCGTGACCCCTGTCACGTCCCCCGCCCCCGGAACGGGCGCCGCCGGCCCGGGTCCCGTGCCGTCCTTCGCGGTGATCTCCGGCGCGCAGGTGCAGCAGGCGCTGCACGGCCGCGAGCGGGAGATCACGGACCTGGTCGAGGCCACCTACCGGCTGCACGGCGCCGGGCGGACGGTGAACCCGCCCTCGTACTTCCTGCGCTTCCCCGACCGGCCCACGTCCCGGATCATCGCGCTGCCGGCCTCCGTCGGCGCCCCGGTGGCCGTGGACGGCCTGAAGTGGATCTCCAGTTTCCCGGAGAACGTCGCGGCCGGAGTGCCGCGTGCCTCGGCGGTGCTGATCCTCAACGACCCCGCCACCGGCTACCCGTTCGCCTGCCTGGAGAGCTCCATCATCAGCGCCACCCGGACGGCGGCCTCCGCCGCCCTGGCCGCGGACCGGCTCAGCCGCGGCCGGACCCGGCCCACCCGGGTCGGTTTCTTCGGCACCGGCCTGATCGCCCGCTACATCCACACCTTCCTCGCCGGCACCGGCTGGAACTTCGACACCGTCGGCGTGTACGACCTGTCCGCCGACAGCGCCGCCGGCTTCTGCGGCTACCTGAAGCAGGCCGGCGCCGAAGGGTCCGGGTCCTGCGGCCCGGTCACCGTCCACCACAGCCCCGAGGAGCTGATCCGCTCCAGCGACCTGGTGGTCTTCGCCACCGTCGCGGGCCAACCGCATGTCGGTGAGCCGTCCTGGTTCGCCCACCACCCGGTGGTCCTGCACGTGTCGCTGCGCGACCTCGACCCGCGGATCCTGCTCGACTCGGCCAACTTCGTCGACGACGTCGAGCACTGCCTGAAGGCCGACACCTCCCCCCACCTGACCGAACAGCTCACCGGAGGACGGGACTTCCTGGACGGCACCCTCGACGACGTCCTCACCGGCCGGGTGGAGCCGCCGGCCGACCGCACGGTGATCTTCTCCCCCTTCGGCCTCGGCGTCCTCGATCTCGCCGTCGGCAAGTTCGTCCACGACGAGGTGGCCCGCTCAGGGCGGCTCCGCGTCGTCGACGACTTCTTCCACGAGCTGTGCCGGTACGGGTGATCGTCCTCTCGGCTGATCATCCCTCCCCTCGGCCCAGGCATCAGGAGGCCAGCGTGCCCGTCATCACCGCCCCCCACGCCTTCAACGAAGGCCAGCTCTACGTCGACCTCCAGCCGATCTTCGGGCGCTCGCTCTACCTGAAGTGCGAGGGCTTCAACTTCGCCGGCTCGATCAAGCTGAAGGCCGCTGTCGAGATGGTGGAGTCGGCGGAGCAGGAGGGACTGCTGTCCGAGGACTCGGTCCTGATCGAGTCCTCCTCCGGCAACCTCGGGGTCGCGCTCAGCATGATCGCGGCCAGCAAGGGCTACCGGTTCCTGTGCGTGACGGACTCCCGCTGCAACCTGTCCACCAGGCTGCTCATGGAGGCGCTGGGCAGCGAGGTCCAGGTCATCTCCGACCTGGACGCCAACGGCGGGTTCCTGGGCGCCCGCATCGACTACGTCCGCTCGTTGTGCGCCTCCGACGAGCGCTACGTGTGGCTGAGCCAGTACACCAACCCGGGCAACTGGCAGGCGCACCACCGCCGTACGGCGCCGGAGATCGCCCGTCAGTTCCCGCGGCTGGACGTGCTGTTCGTGGGAGCGGGGACCACGGGGACGCTGATGGGGTGCGCCCGCTTCTTCCGCGAGTGGCACCGGCCGGTGCGGATCGTGGCGGTGGACACCGTCGGCTCGGTCGCCTTCGGCGGCGAGCCGGGCCGGCGGATGATCCCCGGCCTCGGCATGAGCATGCGCCCGCCGCTGCTGGACGAGTCCTACGTCGACGAGGTCATCCGGGTGGAGGAGGCGGACACCATCCGCGCCTGCCACCGGCTGGCCCGCCGCGGGTTCCTGTTCGGCGGCTCCACCGGGACGGTGGTCAGCGGCGCGATGGACTGGCTGGCCCGGAACGAGACCCCTGGCCTCACCGCGGTGGCCATCGCCCCGGACCTCGGCGAGCGCTACCTGGACACGATCTACCAGCGGACCTGGCTGGAGGATCTGTACGGCGACCAGGTCCTCGGCGACGACCTGGATCCCTCCTCGGAGGAGGTGGCCGCCGGCTCCCCCGGCGGCGAGCCGGTGTCCCGGACGTGCGACCACCGCGGCGAGGCGTAGGGCTTGTCCGCAGGGTCCCGTTCCGCCGCGCGGCGTCTTGTCAGGACCGGGCCGGTGGCGTCCAGTCGGCGTGGCGGAGGATGGTCCGGAGGGTCGCACCGGAGGGGGCGAGCCGCAGGGCGGTGTTGCGGGCGGCGACGGCCAGGGGATTGCTCAACCGCTGGCCCATGCGGCCGGCTTGACGGGCCGCGCGGGCGACGGACTGGCTCCGTGGGCGGCGCTGTGCGTCGTAGCGGGCGAGGGCCGACTCCACCGTGGGTGCGGTGGCGAGCGCGGCCGCCAGGGTGGCGGCGTCCTCCAGGGCCTGGCAGGCGCCCTGACCGAGGTGGGGCGTCATGGCGTGCGCGGCGTCGCCGAGGAGGACGGTCCGGCCCGCGGTGTAGGCGGGCAGCGGAGTCGTCAGTTCGTGGATGTCGTGGTGCAGGACGTCCTCGGGCCGGGTGGCGTCCAGCAGGGCGGGGATCGGCGTGTGCCAGCCGGCGAACCGGCGGCGCACCGCGGCGAGGGGGTCGGTGTGGCGCAGGCCGGGCGGCGCGTTGAGCACGGCGTGCCACTCGGCCCGGCCGTCGCGGAAGGCGATGTGGCCGAACTCCGCGCCCGGGCCCCAGGTGAGTTCGAAGTCGGTGCGCAGCGCGACGGGGTGCTCGGTGATGGCGCGCAGGACCGTCGAGCCGCTGTAGGCGGGGCCGGGGTGGCGCGGGAACAGCTGGGCGCGCAGCCTGCTGTTCACGCCGTCGGCGGCCACGACCAGGTGGGCGTCCAGGGTGTGCGTGGGGGCCGGTGTGTCCGAGGCGTCCGAGGTGTCCGGGCTGTTCGGGCTGTCCGGGCTGTCCGGGCTGTCCGGGGTGCTCCCGCCGACGGTCACGCGCACCCGGCCGGGACCGTCCTGCTCGACGGACGCCGCCTCCGTCCCGATGCGCAGGCACTCGGGCGGCAGCGCGGCGCGCAGTACACGGTGCAGCTCGGCGCGCGGGATGCCGACGATCGGCGTCCCCAGCGCCTGTTCGAGCACGGCTCCGTCCATTCTGGCCAGCCATCCGCCGTCCGGGGTGCGGGTGCCCCCGGTGTACTGGGGCCGGGCGGCCGCGCGTACGGCGTCGCCGACACCGAGGGCGTCCAGGGCGCGCATGCCGTTGGCGTGCAGCGAGATGCCCGCGCCCACGTCCGCGAGTTCCCGGGCGCGTTCGAGCACCGTCACCTCCCAGCCGGCCTGCCGCAGACCGATGGCCGCGGCCAGCCCGCCGATGCCCCCGCCGACCACCACCGCGCCGTCACCCATGTCCGTCCTCCCGATGCCCGATGCCCGATGCGCAACCCACGACTCCCGGGTTTTCTACAGATGTAGAAGACCCGTTCCGAAGACTACGCCCGCGCCTCTACAGATGTAGAAACGGGGTGTAGAAATGGAGGGTGCCCAGGGACCGACGCGCCGTCCTCGCCGACGCCGCCATCGACGTGCTCGCCCGCAGCGGGATGCGGGGGCTGACCCATCGCGCGGTGGACCGGGAGGCCGAGGTGCCTCCCGGTACGACCTCCGCCTACTTCCGCACGCGTCAGGCCCTGCTCACCGCCCTGGTGCGGCGCCTGGTCGAACACGACCAGGCCGAGCTGGAGGAGACCGGAAGGAGGACGCCGGTGCCGCGCGACGC
Organism: Streptomyces sp. NPDC006393; assembly: GCF_040628575.1. Lineage (NCBI taxonomy): Bacteria > Bacillati > Actinomycetota > Actinomycetes > Kitasatosporales > Streptomycetaceae > Streptomyces > Streptomyces sp. NPDC006393. Next base: position 19,776 of record NZ_JBEXZD010000070.1, on the reverse strand, counting down.
CGAGGAGCTCGCGGCCGGGATCACCGCCTTCATGGAGCGGCGGCTCACGGGGGACGGACGGCGGCGCTCCCTGGCGCGTTACGCCTGCGCCATCGAGAGCGTGCACCATCCGGAGCTGCGGGAGATCCTCACGCCGCGCGAGAACGCGGGGCGCGACGTGGTGCGCTCCTTCCTGGCCGCGCAGGGCGTCGGCGACGCCGAGGAGCGTACGGTCACCTTGCTGACCTGCGTGGACGGACTCGTCTTCGATCGCCTGGTGAACGGCGGAAGCGTCTCGCCGGCGGATGTCCGCGGCCTGGTGTCGGCGGCGCTCCGTTGAAGCGCGCGGCTGCGAGATGCCGCACAGGGCGCACCCCGGACTGGACGACATACCGACTAGTCAGGATGATGGTCGGGACCTGATGTTGTCGTCTCGTTCCCAGGAGCGTTCGATGAGCCCTGACCACCCGCCCGGACTCGACCTCGACCGGCTGCGCGGGCTGCTCGACCGAGAGCGTCCCGGCCTGGTGCGCGGCCCCCTGACCGGCCGGCTGATCGAGGGCGGTCGGTCGAACCTGACGTACGCGCTCTCGGACGGCGTCTCGAAGTGGGTCGTGCGGCGGCCTCCGCTCGGCCATGTGCTGGCCACCGCGCACGACATGAGGCGTGAGCACCGCGTGATCAGCGCCCTCCACCCCACGAGCGTGCCGGTGCCCCGCCCGGTGCTGCTGTGCGAGGACGAGGACGTGCTGGGGGCGCCGTTCTACGTCATGGAGTTCGTCGAGGGCACCCCCTACCGCACCGCCGACCAGCTCGCCCCGCTGGGCGAGGAGCGCACCCGGAACGCGGTGCTGTCGCTCGTCGACACCCTGGTGGAGCTGCACGCGGTGGACCCCGCCGGCGTGGGCCTCGGCGACTTCGGCCGGCCCGAGGGGTTCCTGGACCGGCAGCTGCGCCGCTGGGGCAAGCAGCTGGACGCCTCCCGCAACCGCGACCTGCCCGGCATCGACGAGCTGCACGCCACTCTCGGCCGCCGGCTGCCGGCCTCCCCCGCGCCCACCGTGGTGCACGGCGACTACCGCCTCGACAACGTCCTGATCGGGACCGTGGACGGCGCCGACAGGATCAAGGCGATCCTCGACTGGGAGATGTCCACGCTCGGCGACCCGCTCACCGACCTGGGCCTGCTGGTGATGTACTCCACCCCGCTGGGCATGCCCGAATCGCCCGTGTCCACCACCGCCCAGGCCCCCGGGCACCCCTCGCCCGCCGAGCTGATCGAACGGTACGCCGCACGCTCCGGGCGTGACGTGGGCGCCGTCGACTGGTACACGGCGTTCGCCTGGTTCAAGCTCGCGGTGATCCTCGAGGGCATCCACTACCGGTACACGCTCGGCCAGACGGTCGGCCGCGGCTTCGACCGCATCGGCGACCTCGTTCCCGTCTTCATCCGGCACGGCCTCACCACGTTGCACGAGGGCCTTCAGGAGGGCTGACCATCATGGACTTCGCGTTCGACGCGCGCACCGAGGAGCTGCGCGCCAAGCTCCTCGCCTTCATGGACGAGTACGTGTACCCCGCCGAGCGGGTCGCGCACGAGCAGCGGGCGCGGCTCGCCTCGCCGTGGCAGGACCCGCCGGTGGTGGAGGAGCTGAAGGCCGAGGCGCGCCGGCAGGGCCTGTGGAACCTGTTCCTGCCGGACGCCGAGTACGGCGCCGGCCTGACCAACCTCCAGTACGCGCCGCTCGCCGAGATCACCGGCCGCTCCCCGCAGCTGGCGCCCACCGCCACCAACTGCGCGGCCCCGGACACCGGCAACATGGAGGTGCTGGCACAGTTCGGCGACGACCGGCACAAGAAGCAGTGGCTCGAGCCGCTGCTGGCGGGCGAGATCCGCTCGGCGTTCGCGATGACCGAGCCGGAGGTGGCCTCCTCGGACGCCACCAACATCACCACGCATATCGAACGGGACGGTGACCAGTACGTCATCACCGGCCGCAAGTGGTACATCTCCGGCGCCATGCACCCGGACTGCCAGATCTTCATCGTGATGGGCAAGACCGACCCGGACGGGCCGGACATCCGCCGCCAGCAGTCGATGGTGCTGGTGCCGCGCGACACCCCCGGTGTCACCGTCGAGCGGGCCATGCGGGTCTTCGGGTACGAGGACCACTACCACGGCGGCCACGCCGAGGTGGTCTTCGACCACGCCCGCGTACCGGTGTCGAACCTGATCGGCGAGGAGGGCGGCGGCTTCGCCATCGCCCAGGCCCGCCTCGGCCCGGGCCGCATCCACCACTGCATGCGGCTCATCGGCATGGCCGAACGGGCGATCGAGCTGATGTGCAGGCGGGCGGTGTCCCGCACGGCGTTCGGCAAGGCACTGGCCCAGCAGGGCGTCGTCCAGAACTGGATCGCGGACGCCCGGGTCCAGGTCGAGCAGTTGCGGCTGCTGGTCCTGAAGACGGCCTGGCTGATGGACACCGTGGGCAACAAGGGCGCGCACACCGAGATCCAGGCCATCAAGATCGCCACGCCTCGCACGGTGGTCGGCATCCTGGACCGGGCGATCCAGTTGCACGGCGCGGGCGGCGTCAGCCAGGACTTCCCCCTGGCCGAGCTGTACGCGGGCGCGCGCACCCTGATGCTGGCCGACGGCCCGGACGAGGTCCACCAGCGGTCACTGGCACGCCGCGAGCTGAAGAAGTACCTGTGAGCCCCGGCGGTGAGGGGCCCGCCCGGCCCCTCACCGCCCCGGCTTCCGTCCTCGGGTAGGGACGACCGCCGAGGGGTACCCCGGCAGGCATGGCTGGCATCGAACTCTCTAGCAGCGCCTTCAACGATCACGCCTTCATCGCGCGTCGGTACGCGTTCGAGGCGGAGAGCGTCTCACCGCCGCTGAGGTGGAGCGGCGCGCCGGACGACGCGGCCGAGCTCGTGCTGCTGTGCGAGGACCCCGACGCGCCTTCAGGCACCTTCGTGCACTGGGCCGTGGTCGGCATCGATCCCCACAGCGAGGGCGTCGCCACCGGCGAGTGCCCGCCGGGCGGCACCGAACTGGTCAACGGCTACGGCGAACGGGGCTGGGGCGGACCGCATCCCCCGCCGGGGGACGAGCCGCACCGCTACTTCTTCCGCCTGTACGCGCTGAAGGAGCCCTGCGTCCTCCCGGACGCGCCCAGCGCCACCCAGGTGCACGAGGAGGTCGAGAAGCGGCAGCTCGCCAGCGGCACCCTCGTCGGGCTCTACCGGCGGTGACGGCCCTTGGGCCGATCCCCTGCCGGATTCCGTACCGAACCAGGGCAATCCGGTGCGTCCCGGGCGGGTACCCGAGCCAGGTGTGGATGTGTCCGCCTACGAAGCCAAGTGGCCGGGGAGTGATGACCCATGATGTCCGAGACGGTGTCGGTGCCCGCCGATCGCGTCAACCTGGACGGCGACCTGTCCGTTCCGGTGGCGGCCGAGGCGATCGCGGTGCTCCCGCACGGCGTCGACAGTTCCCGGCAGAACGCGCACAGCCGGTCGATCGCCGCCCGCCTGCACGCGGCCGGGATCGCGACCCTGCTGGTGGACCTGCTCAGCAAGAGGGAGGAGGAGCGCAGGGCCACGGAGAGCGGTGAGCACCTCTTCGACGTGGCGCTGCTGTCCCGCCGCCTGGTGGCCACGGTCGACTGGGTCAAGATCCAGCCCGACACACGGGCCATGCCGGTCATCCTGTTCGGGGTCGGCACCCAGGCGAGCTCGGTGCTCGAAGCGGCGGCGGACCTGCCGGACCGGGTGCTGACCGTGGTGCTGTGGGGCGGCCTGCCCGACCCGGGGACCGACACGATCAAGCGGGTCCGCGTCCCGGTGCTGTTCGTGGCCGGCGGGCGGGAGCCCGGAGTGCTGAGGCTGACCGAGAGGGCCGCCCACCGGCTGCACGTGCCCCACGCCGTGCGCGTGGTGCCCGGAGCCACCCACCTGTTCCAGGAACCGGACGCGCTCGACCAGCTCGTCGACATCTCCAAGGAGTGGTGTGCGGAGCGCCGGCGGTACGCGGAGACGACCCGCCCGTGACCTGAGACGACCCGTGACCTGAGACGACGAGACGAGACGACCCGCCCGTGACCGTGACCTACCGGCGCGGGCGGGTGACGATCAGGCCCCGCGCTCACGCCGCATCCGGCGCACCACCACCGCCAGATCGACCGCCGCCGACACGGCGAGCGCCGCGCACACGGCGGCGACGGCGACGAGGGCGCCGCGGGCCGGGCTGTCGCCGGGGCTCCAGTCGGCCGCCCAGAGCGCGAAGAACGCCGCCGCCGCGCAGAACAGCGGCACGAAGACGGCGGACAGGAGCAGGCGCAGCCCCAGCGGGCTCTGCGCGGTGGCCGGCTCGGTGCCGGTCCGCGGGAAGCGGCGGCCGATCATTCCGGAGCGCGCCCGCGGCACCGGTTCCCGCGTCCGGTGGGCGTCGTCCCGTGCCGCCCATCGAGGGGTCCGGTCGCCGTCGGTCCGCCGCGGGTTGTCGTCGGTCATGGCGTGCGTCCTCCAGGCGCTCGCACGTGCTGCCACCTGACGCGCACCCGGGTACCCGGCCCGATCACGGCCAACCGCGGTACGGCGCGCGGGGACGGGTACGCGGGATACGTCCGGGGAATCCGGCGCGCGCCGCCACCGGGCGAGCGTGGACCCACACCGGGAAGGGGCTGACGCGATGGTCACCGAGCGGCGTTCGGGCGGGACGGTGGCGCACCGGCTCATCGAGGAGCACCTCGTCGAGGGTCATATGGTGGCCGGGGAGGAGATCGGCCTGCGGATCGACCAGACCCTCACCCAGGACGCCACCGGGACGCTGGTGATGCAGGAGCTGGAGGCCCTCGGCCCGGAGCGGGTGCGCACGGAGCTGAGCGTGCAGTACGTCGACCACAACCTGCTCCAGGCCGACGAGCGCAACGCGGAGGACCACGCCTTCCTGCGCTCGGCCGCCCGGCGCTACGGCATCTGGTACTCCAAGCCCGGCAACGGCGTCTCGCACCCCACCCACATGCAGCGCTTCGGCGTCCCCGGCAAGAGCCTGGCCGGCTCCGACTCCCACACCTGCGCCGCGGGCTCGATGGGCATGCTGGCCATCGGCGTAGGCGGCCTGGAGGTGGCGCTGGCCATGACCGGACAGCCGCTGTACGTGCGCATGCCGCAGATCTGGGGCGTACGGCTCACCGGCACCCTGCCCGAGTGGGCCAGCGCCAAGGACGTGATCCTGGAGATGCTGCGCCGGCACGGAGTCAAGGGCGCCGTGGGCCGCGTCCTCGAGTACCACGGCCCGGGGCTGGCCCACCTGACCGCGATGGACCGGCACGTGATCGCCAACATGGGCGCCGAACTGGGCGCCACCACCTCGGTGTTCCCCGCCGACGACGCCGTGCGCGCCTTTCTGCGCACCGAGGGCCGGGAGCACGACTTCCGCGAGATCGCCGCCGAACCCGGCGCCCGCTACGACCTGGAGGAGGACATCGACCTGTCCGGTCTTCAGCCGCTGATCGCGCGGCCCACCTCGCCGGGCAACGTGGTCGCCGTGCGCGAGGTGGCGGGCGAACCGATCGGGCAGGCCGTGATCGGCTCCTCCGCCAACCCGGGGCTGCGCGACTTCGCCATGGCGGCCGCCATGGTGCGCGGCCGGCAGACCTCTCCCGCGGTGAGTTTCGACGTCAACCCGACCTCACGGGAGATCCTCCAGGACCTCACCCGCGCGGGCGCCACCTTCGACCTGCTGGCGGCCGGCGCACGGCTGCACCAGGCGGGCTGCCTGGGCTGCATCGGCATGGGCCAGGCCCCCGCCGTCGGCCGGAACTCGCTGCGCACCTTCCCCCGCAACTTCCCTGGCCGCTCGGGCACCGAGGAGGACGCGGTCTGGCTCTGCTCCCCGGAGACGGCGACGGCCTCCGCGCTGACCGGCGCCATCACCGACCCGCGCGACTGGGCGTCCGAACACCACGTGCCGTACCCGGAGTTGGAGCTGCCGGAGCAGGCCACGGTGAACGCCGCGATGCTCGAGTCCCCGCCGCCACCCGACGAAGCCGCCCATGTCCAGCTGGAACGCGGCCCCAACATCTCCGCCCTGCCCGAGCTGGATCCGCTGCCCGACACCATCGACGTCCCGGTCCTGCTGACGGCCGGCGACGACGTCTCGACGGACGAGATCTCACCCGCCGGGGCCAGGGCGCTCCCCTACCGCTCCAACATCCCCAAACTCTCCGAGTTCACCCTCACCCGGCTCGACGCCGACTATCCGCGGCGCGCGGCCGAACTGCGGGACGGCGGCGGGCATGTGATCGTCGCGGGCGAGAACTGGGGGCAGGGCTCCTCCCGCGAACACGCCGCGATCACCCTGCGGTACCTGGGGCTGCGCGCGGTGATCGCGAAGTCCTACGCCCGGATCCACTGGCAGAACCTGGCCAACTTCGGTGTCGTGCCCCTGGAGTTCGACGACCCCGCCGACCACGCGCGCATCCAGCCCGGCGACCGGCTGCGCCTCGACGGACTCCACGAGGCGCTGGCGCCCCGGGGCCCCTCGACGCTCACCGCCCACAACACCACCCGTGACGAGCGCTACCGCCTCCACCACCGGCTCTCCGACCGGCAGCGCCGGGCCGTCCTGGCCGGAGGCGCCATCCCCGCCCTCGCCCGCTGTGCGGGAGGGAACGGCCCTACGACCGAGGAACGACACCGATGACCGACGAACACCATGGCAGGGTCCTCGTGGGAGTCGACGATTCGCCGCACTCCCGGCTCGCCCTGAACTGGGCGGCCGCCGAAGCCGAGTCGAGCGGCCGGGCATTGCGGCTCGTGCACTCCGTCGGCCCCGGCCCCGAGGTCGGCTACGACGAGACCGGGGCGGGCCTCACGCAGGAGGTCTTCGAGGCGGCCACCGGCATGCTGGACGACTGCCGGACACTGGTCGCCTCCCGGCATCCCCGGCTGCCGGTGGACACCGCCCTCGTCCACGGCGACCCGGCGGAGGCCGTCCTCGACGCGGCCGAGGACGCGGACGCCGACATGATCGTGCTCGGCACCCGCGGGCGGGGCGGCTTCGCCGAACTGCTGCTCGGCTCGGTGAGCCTGAAGGCGGCCGCGCACGCCGGCCGTCCGGTGGTCGTGACCCATGGCGCCCCTGACCCCGCCACGGGCGGCGACATCGTGGCCGGGATACGCGACGACCGGGACGAGCCGGCCGTACGGTTCGCCCTCGCCGAGGCGGACCGCCGCCGGGCCACCGTCCGCCTGGTCCATGCCTGGACGCCGCTGCGCCATGCCGGTCTCACGGTGCCGCAGGTGGACGACGTGGACGAGGAGCGGCACGAGCACGCGGAACTGCTGAGCCGGGCCGCCCGTCCGAGGAAGGAGTTTCCCGAGGTGAACGTGGTCACCGAGCTGGTCGCGGGCGCGCCCGCCTCCGCGCTGGTGGAGGCATCGAAGGAGGCCGGCCTGCTGGTGCTTCCGCGTCACCCGGCCGAGGGCCGGCTGGGGCTGCCGCTGGGCTCGGTGACGCACGCGGTACTGCACCACGCGGCCTGCCCTGTCGCCATCGTCCCCGTGCGGTAGTCCCTTCCCGGTCCTGCGGACTTCCGGACCTCCGGACTTCCGGACCTCCGTCCCGGTGGTCCCTTTCCGGTTCAGCCGGCCACGGCCTCCCGGCGGGCCACGACCCGCTCGATGTCCTCGCGTTCCAGCAGGCCGAGGAGGTGTCCCTCCGGATCGGTGACCGGTACGGCCGTCGTGCCCGATCGTGTCATGCGCTCCAGCAGCGGGACGAGTGGCTGGTCGGCACGGACCGTGGCCGGGCCGGGCCGAAGGACGTCGTCCACGACTCCCCCGGTGCGGGCGGCGGCGTCCTCGTGCCGGAGAAGGCCGATGACCACCTGCTCGGCGTCGGTCACCACGCCCACCCGCCGCCCGGTCTCGTCCAGCCTGGCCAGGGCCTCGTCGATCGACTCGGCGACCGTGCAGACGGGCACGTCGCGGTCGGCCACGTCCCCGGACAGCGGTGTGGAGGCCAGCGCTCCCTCCCTCGGCAGCCCCGCCGCGAGCCAGTCCGCCTTGCCGGGCACGTAGTCGTACACCTGGCGGAAGCCGAGCTGTTCGAGCCGGGCCGCCGCCCGCGGGCTCAGGTCGCACAACTCGTCGGCGCAGTAGACGATCACGGGCCGGGCGAGGTCCAGCCGCTCCCGGGCCTGCCGGTCCAGGTCGCGCAGCCCGATCCGCAGCGCGCCCGGAAGATGGACCAGCTCGTACGGCTCCTGCGGCAGCACCTCGACCAGCTGGGCCATCTCCTGCTCCACGAGACGGAACACTTCCTGCCGGTCCATCAGTCGCGTCGGCATCGTTCCGCTCCCTCCGGGCGTCCTCGTACTCCTCCGGGGCCGGTGCCGGCCGGCGAGGTCCCTCCTGGCCGGCCGGGTACCCGAGCCGGTACGGCCCACACGGCGGGGGCCGTTTCCCGGCCCGGCCGTGGGGCACCCGGGATCCGGGCGTGCGGATCGGCGGCGGACGGCAGGAGGGCGCCGTGCAACTGGAGGAGTTCCTGAACGAGGTCCGCGACCGCGGGGAGTACCAGAGCCGGGACGAGGCCGAGCACGTCAGCACGGCCGTCCTGTGGGTGCTCGCCACCCGGATCGCCCCCGAGGAGGCCGACGACCTGGCGGCCCGGCTGCCCGCGCCCCTGGACGAGGCACTGCACCTGGAGCGGGGCCGCCCGGAGTCCTTCGGCCTCGAGGAGTTCCTCTGGCGCGTGGCCGAGCAGACCGGCGCCCGGCCGCGGACCGCCCAATGGGACGCGTGCGCCGTCCTGTCCACCGTCGCCGATGCCGTCCCCGGCGGGCGGGTCGACCATCTCCTGTCCCGGCTGCCGACGCGGTACGCGGAGCTGTTCGGCAGGACCGGTCCGCAGGCAGGGAGCCCGCAGGCAGGGAGCCCGCAGGCAGGGACCCGGCAGGCGGCGAGCAGTGAGCAGACCTGACCCGCGGACGACCCGGCCCGCACGCACGTGCCGGGAGGACGACCGTGCCTTTCCGTGACCGCACCGACGCCGGCCGGCGACTGGCCCTGAGACTCGTGGAATGGGCGGACTCCGGTGATCTCGTCAACCGGCTGGTCCTCGCCCTGCCCCGCGGCGGGGTGCCCGTCGCCGCCGAGATCTCCCGCGCTCTGCACGCGCCGCTGGACGTCCTCGTCGCCCGGAAGATCGGCGCGCCCGGCCGTCCGGAGACGGCCGTCGGCGCCGTCGTCGACGACGAGCCCCCGGTGTTCGACCGCCGCAGCCTGGACGCCCTGGAGCTCACCGAGGACGCGTTCGACTCCGAGGTCACCCGGGAGCGCGACGAACTGCGCCGCAGGGAGCACGTGTACCGGGGCGGCCGCCCCGCGCCGGACGTCCGCGGCCGGGCCGTGGTCCTGGTCGACGACGGTCTCGCCACCGGCCTGACCGCCACCGCCGCCCTGCGCCATCTGCGCCGCCAGGACCCCGGACGGCTGGTCCTGGCCGTGCCCGTGTGCAGCCCTCGCGCGGCGGACGAGCTGCGCGCCGAGGCCGACGACGTGGTGTGTCTGGAGCAGCCGGGGTCCTTCCGCGCGGTCGGCGAGTGGTACGAGGACTTCGCCCAGCTCTCGGACTCCGAGGTGGTCGACACGCTCCGCACCTTCCACGCCACGGCGTGAGACGCCTCCGTGCCGGCTCGGCGGTCAGGTGCGCAGCCACACCGCCGTGTCGGGCGGCAGCAGGCCGTCGGCGTCCAGCGGGCCGCTGGCCAGCAGCAGCGTCCGGTGCGGCGGGAGTCCGGCGGGGCGGCCGGAGAGGTTGACCACGCAGACCAGGCCGTGGGTCCGGGCGAAGGCCAGGACACCGTCGTCGGCCGGCAGCCAGGTCATGGGGCCGTCGCCGAAGCCGGCGGCGGTCCGGCGCAGCCGCAGGGCCTCCTGGTAGAGCCTGAGCATCGACTCCGGCTCGGTGCGCTGCCGGTCCACGGCGTACCCGGCCCAGTCCGCCGGCTGCGGCAGCCAGGGCTCGGACCCCGCCCCGAAGCCGCACCAGGGCGCGTCCTGGTTCCAGGGCAGCGGGATGCGGCAGCCGTCGCGTCCGGGATCGACGCCCCCGGAGCGGAAGTGCATGGGGTCCTGGATGCGGTCCAGCGGCACCTCGGCCTCGGGCAGGGCGAGCTCCTCGCCCTGGTACAGGTAGACCGAGCCCGGCAGGGCGAGGGTGAGCAGGGCGGCGGCGCGCGCACGCCGGGTGCCCAGCCGCAGGTCGGTGGGGGTGCCGAAGGTCTTCGTGGCGAAGTCGAAGGAGGTGTCGGCGCGGCCGTAGCGGGTCACGGTCCGGGTGACGTCGTGGTTGCACAGTACCCAGGTGGCCGGGGCCCCCACGGGTGCGTGCTCGGCGAGGGTGTCGTCGACGGCCCGGCGCAGCCGGTCCGGCTCCCAGGGGCAGGTGAGGAAGTTGAAGTTGAAGGCGGTGTGGAGTTCGTCGGGACGGAGGTAGCGCGCGAAGCGCTCGGCGTCCGGGAGCCAGACCTCGCCGACGAACACGGCGCCGTACTCGTCGGCGATCGCCCGCCAGGAGCGGTAGATGTCGTGCAGTTCGTCCTGGTCGATGTACGGGTGCGGGTCCACTCCCTCCTCGAAGTCGGCGAGCGCGGGGTCCTTGACGAGCAGCGCGGCGGAGTCGATGCGCACGCCGGCCACTCCGCGCTGGAACCAGAAGCGCAGGATCTCCTCGTGCTCCTGGCGGACGGCCGGGTGGGCCCAGTTGAGGTCGGGCTGTTCGGGAGTGAACAGGTGGAGGTACCACTCGCCGTCGGGCACCCGGGTCCAGGTCGGGCCGGAGAACTGCGACGGCCAGTCGTTGGGCGGCAGCTCGCCGCTCTCGCCGCGGCCGGGCCGGAAGTGGAACAGCTCCCGCTCCGGGCTGCCGGGTCCCGCCTCCAGTGCGGCGCGGAACCACGGGTGCCGGTCGGACACGTGGTTGGGGACGATGTCGACGATGATCCGGATGCCGAGTTCCGCGGCCTCCTCGATGAGCTTCTCGGCCTCGGCGAGGGTGCCGAAGGCGGGGTCGATGGTGCGGTAGTCGGAGACGTCGTAGCCGCCGTCCACCATCGGGGAGGCGTACCAAGGGGTGAACCAGACGGCGTCGACGCCGAGTTCCGCGAGGTAGGGCAGTCTCGCCCGGACTCCCGCGAGGTCCCCGGTGCCGTCGCCGTCGCCGTCGGCGAAGCTGCGCGGATACACCTGGTAGATGACGGCGTCGCGCCACCAGTCGTCGGTGCGGGGCGAGTGAGGGACTGCCACGTGAGGTCCTTTCGGGCAGGGTGGATCTTCGCCGCCGGCCCGGGGCTGCGGGGCGTCGGACGGGCCGGCGGCGAAGGCTGGTGAGAAGGAAGGCGGGGGGCGGCGCGCGGGGGCGCGCTCAGCCCTTGAGTCCGCCGGCGGTGAGGCCGCTCATGATGTTCCGCTGGAACACCAGGAACACGATCAGCGTCGGCAGCGAGGCGATCGTGAGTGCGGCGATGAGGACGTTGACGGGAACGCCGTTGGAGAGCGAGTAGATGCCCACGTTGAGGGTCTGCTTCGACGGATCGGGCAGGGTGAGCATCGGCCAGAGGAAGTCCTTCCAGACGCCGACGACCGCGAAGATCGACACCACACCGAGGATCGGCCGGGAGATGGGCAGCACGATCGACCACAGGACGCGCATCGGGGAGGCGCCGTCCATCGACGCGGCGTCCAGGAGTTCCTTCGGGACGGAGTCGAAGAACCGCTTCAGCAGGAAGATGTTGAAGGCGTTGGTGACCGACGGCAGCCAGATCGCCCAGGGCGTGTTCAGCAGGTTGCGGTGCACGATCGGCACGTCCAGGACGGTCAGGTACTGGGGCACGACCAGCACGGTCGCCGGGATCATCAGCGTGGCCAGCATCATGCCGAGGATCGCCTTGCCGAGCACCGGACGCAGCTTGGACAGCGAGTACGCGGCGGCGACGTCCAGGACGAGCTGGAAGGCCAGCGCGCCGAACGCGTAGAAGAGCGTGTTGAACAGCAGGCTGGACAGGCCCATGACGTCCCAGGCGCGGCTGTAGTTGCCCGGGGTGAACGACTTCGGCACCAGGGTGGGCGGCGTCTGGACGACCTCCTGCGCGTCCTTCACACCGCTGGAGGCCATCCAGTAAAGGGGGCCGAGGAACACCAGGGTGAAGGCGACGACGACCAGCGCGAAGACGGTCCAGTACAGGACCTTGCCGCGGGGGCGGGCGAGCTGGGCCGGTGAGATGAGTGTGCGTGTGGACATGCGGGTCTCCCCCCGGCTACTCGTGGTCGTTGCGGCTGAGCTTCACGTACACCGCCGAGAACCCGGCGAGGACGACGAGCAGCAGCAGGCCGAGGGCCGCCGCGGCACCGTAGTTGTTGAAGTTGAAGGCGTACTGGTAGATGAGGTAGACGACCGTGGTGGTCGAGCCCTCGGGTCCGGCGCCGCCGGTGAGCAGGAACGGCTCGACGAAGACCTGCATGGTCGCGATGATCTGCATCAGCATCATCAGCGACAGGATCAGCCGGGTCTGCGGGATGGTGACGTGCCAGATCTTGCGGAACAGGCCGGCGCCGTCCAGTTCGGCCGCCTCGTACAGCTCGCCGGGGATGCCCTGGAGGGCGGCGAGGTAGATGAGCGCGGCGCCGCCCATGTTCATCCAGGTCGAGGCGATGACCACGGACAGCATCGACAGGTCGGGGTCCTGAAGCCACTGCTGCTCGGGCAGGTGCAGGACCCGGAACACCTCGTTCAGCAGGCCGTATCCGGGGTCGTAGAGGTACTTGAAGAGCAGCACCGAGGCGACCGGCGGGAGCATCACCGGCAGGTAGACGAGCAGCCGGAGGTAACCCTGGCCGTGGCGGAACTCGTTGATGACGATCGCGGTGACGAAGGGCACCGCGAAGCCGAGGAGCAGCGCGAGCACGGTGAACAGCAGCGTGTTGCGCCAGGCCTGCCAGAAGGCCGGGTCGTGGTAGACGGTGGTGAGGTTGTGCAGGCCGACCCAGGTGACACGGCCGTCCTCGGTCTTCTGGAAGGCGAGGAGGAACTCCCTGATCATCGGGTACCAGGAGAACACCGCGAAGCAGACGACCGCTCCGATGAGGAAGCCATGGGCGGTGAGGTTGCGTCTCAGGCTCTTGGCGAGGCGTCCGCCGGGTGGTGCGGGAGCCGCTGTGCGCGGGGGTGAGGGGCGGGCGTGGTCCGCCGTGCTCGGGGTCAGACTGGGGGCCGCCATCGTCTCTCCTTGGTGCTGGGCCTCGGTACCGGGCCGCCGGTTGCCGGCGCGCCGGGGTCGCGTGTGGTCGGGTCCCGTGCTGCCGGGACCGGGTCGCGGTGTGCCCGGTGGGGGCGGGTCCTTCGGGCCGCCCCCACCGGGGACCGGTCACTGGTTGGCCAGGACCTGGTCGACCTGTGCCTCGGCGGTGGAGAGCAGCTTGTCGATGTCGGCGTCCTTGTTGGTGAGGACGCCGGACATCGCGTTGTCGAGGACCTTGTAGATCTCCTGTGCCTTCGGCGGTTCGGCCTTGCCGGGCACCGGGTTGTCCATGAACGTCTTGAAGTTCTCGACCGGCATGGTGGCGTTGGTCCTGCGTGCGGCGTCGTCCTTCTTCTTGGAGTCGCCGAGCCAGAAGTTGGGCTGCGGGACGCCCACGGGGAGCTTGTCGGCCTTGGTGCGGGCCCAGTCGAACTGGCCCTTGCCGACGGTGAGGTTCTTGAAGTTCAGCCAGGCGATCGCGGCCTTGATCTTGTCGGAGGAGATGCCGTTCTTGATCATGTAGTTGTTGCCGCCGGCCAGGGTGCTCTTCTCGCCCGGGATCGGGCCCATGCCGAAGTTCTCGTACTTGGCGCCGAGTTGCTGGACCATGTACGCGATGTCGTCGGGGGCGGCGAGGAACATGCCGAGCTTGTCGGTGGCGATCTGCTTCTGGAGGTCGCCCCATTTCAGCAGCTGGGTCTTGCCCATGCTGTCGTCCTCCCAGCGCATGGCGTGGAGGTTCTGCAGCACCTGGCGGCCGATGTCGTTGTTGAACGCGGCCTTCTTGCCGGTCGGGTCCACGATGTCGCCGCCGCGGCTGTACATCTGCGCGGTGAAGTGCCAGCCGCCGGTGTTGGCGGCGCTGTACTCGCCGTAGCCGGCGATGCCGTGGCCGAGGCCGGCGATCTTCTTGGCGGCGGCGCGGACCTCGTCCCAGGTGCGCGGCGGGTTGTCGGGGTCGAGGCCGGCCTGCTGGAACAGCTTGCGGTTGATGAGCAGGCCCATGGTGTAGTTGCTGGTGGGCAGGCCGTAGAGCTTGCCGTCGTGCTTCAGCGAGGCCAGGACGTTCGGGTCGATGTCCTTCAGCAGCGGGACCGTCTTGTCGTTGACGTAGGCGGTGATGTCCGCGGCGCCGCTGTTGTCGAGCACCTGCGGCAGGTCGGTGAAGTACGTGTAGAAGACGTCGGGCTGGGAGTGGGCCTTCAGCATCGCGGTGAAGCGCGGGGGCTCCAGGCACTGGCCCGGAGTGGACCGGCCCTCGATCCGTACGTTCGGGTACTTCTTGTTGAACTCGGCGACGTCCTCCTTCCACTCCTTGAGCTCGGCCGCCTTCGCCGCGGGAGGCATGCAGTCGATCGTGAGGGTCACCTTGGTCTTCGGGTCCAGCGGGGCGGCCGGGTCCGAGGAGCCACCTCCTTCGGAACCACCGGAGCCGTTGTTGCTCGCGCTGGTGCCGCAGGCGGCGAGCGCGGTCAACGTGAGCGCGGAGACGAGGGCGACCGCGCTGGCGCGGCGGGTACGGCGGAACCGGGCACTTCTCATGGGTGGTCCCCTTCGGGCATGAACGGTGAGGTCGCCCCACCGTCGGTGCGACGCGGTGCGTTGTGGGGCGCGACACACTCAACCACCGCCCGCAGATGAACGCAAGATGTCGCGTCAATTTCGCAATTGTTTGACAAGCCAGGTTGATTGCGTGAGCGCGAAGACTGCGCAAGGCCGGAGGCCCGCGGTGTCACAGGACCCCGAGCGGGCCGTACAGGGGCCCTGCGTCGGCCTGGACGTCAAACGCACGCAAGGCCGGTGCAAGGCTCCGCAAAGAGCTTGCACCGGCCTCTTGGCACCGGCTTCACGGGCCGCCGGCGGCCCGCCGTCGCGATGCGCCGCTACGGATTGATGTTGATCTTGAAGGTGGACGTGGTGTTGCGGATGTCGACGGCGTTGTCGCTCAGCTTGAGCCCGTTGAACGTCACCTCACCGACGGCCGGGCCCTGGCCCGCCTCGGGCATCTCGTTGGCCCACAGGCCGAAGCCCGACTTGGCGTCGTAGGCGTCCCCGCTCTTGTGGGCGCCGGAGACGGAGACGTCCGTGAAGACCGTGTCCTTGATGGGGTACTGCGGCTGGCCGCCCGAGTAGTTCGTCTGGAACATCACCCCGCTGTAGGTGGGATCGACGATGTCGACGTGGTTGACCCGGATGCCCTGGAACACCTTCGACGCGGAGAACAGCCAGATGCCGGGGAAGGTCTGCGCTCCCCAGAAGTGGCCGCCGGCCCGCTCGATGGTCACGTTCTCGAACGTCGTCGGCTCGGTCCCGAAGCCGTTCATCGGATAGCCGAAGTCCAGGGAGGAGATGGTGATGCCGGAGTACACCAGCGTGTCCGCGATGCGGATGTTGCGGAAGGTGTTGTTGTAGCCGCCGTAGACGGCCACACCCGCGGCCCGCCAGGTCAGGGTGGTCGTCAGGTTCTCGTAGACGTTGTTCTTCTCGTCCGCGCCGCCCGCGTCGATCGCCGAGAACAGCGCGAAGCTGTCGTCGCCGGTGGCGCGCGCGTCGTTGTTGGTCACATGGTTGTCCGTGGAGCCGTTGGTCATGTTGATGCCGTCGGCGAACATGTCCCGGATCCGCGAGTCGCTGATCGTGATGCGGTCGGTGTTGGCGCCCCAGTAGAGGCACACCATGTGCTCGTTCCAGATGTCGTCGATGACGATGTCCGACACATTGGAGAAGTCGAACACCTTGCCCGGGCCGTCGATGCGCGAGGTGTAGTTGCCGAAGTAGGCGAAGCCCTTGAACAGCGAGCCCTTGGCCGTGGCGTCGGCCCGGAAGCCGATGTCGGTGTTCTCCTGCGTCGACGGCGCGTGGAACGTCGTGTACCAGGGGCCGGCGCCGACCACGTTCACGGCCTTGCCGTACACCTGGAACTTGTTCGACGTCTCGTAGTCGCCGGGCGGCAGGTAGACACCGACGAGCTTGCCCGTGGTGTCCATGCGGACCTTGTCCAGGGCGTCCTGCACGGCCTGCTGGGTGAACCCGGCGGGCACGGTGTACGCGGCCGGGTCCGGGTTGGCGACCGGTGCGGTCTGTTCCAGGTTGATGAAGTCGATCGCGTAGGTCGAGGTGTTGGCGGCGTCCTTCTGGAGCCGGATCCTGCTGCCCTTCGCAACGGTCTCGCCCAGCAGGATGTGCGCCTCGTCGTAGATGTGCCGCGGGGCTCCCGAGCCCGGGGAGTTGCCGGGCGCGCTCTCCGCCCCGTAGAGCCAGGCGTACTTCGACGTCAGCGGCAGCGCCTTCTTGAAGACGCCGTCGACGTAGACGTCGATGGTGGAGTCGATGCCCCCGCCGCCCGGCGCGTCGGGGATGGAGAAGCGGGTCACCAGGGTGTTGGTGGCGGCCCGGGTGGTGAACTCGACGTACTCCCCCGTCCGGTCCAGCTCGACGGCCTTGCGGCCGGAGGCCTCGCCCGCGATGTCGCCCACGGTGCGGTTGGGGCCGACGACGGTGGCGCCCCCGCCGAGGGTGCCGTCCTCCGCCTCGTACATGTCGTACGGCATGTTCGCGCCGCGTCCCACGAACAGCGGCTGGGTGGAGGTGTTGTTCTCGCGCTTGACCGGCACCTCGTTGGCGTCGGCGGCGACGACGGTCTTCACGGTGTAGGAGCCGTTGGCGGCGGTCCAGGTGCCGAGGTCCACGTCGGCCGAGGAACCGGCGGCGAGGACACCCGTGTAGGTGCCGGTGAGTGTCTTGACCGTGTCGCCCTGGGAGTCGGCCAGGGTGAGCGTGACACCGTGGTCACCCCCGGCGCTGGGCTGGGTGCCCTGGTTCTTCAGCCTGACCTTGAACGTGACGTTCTGGCCGGCCGACGGGCTGGACGGCGAGGTGGTCACCGAGGACACCACGAGGTCGGAGGTGTCGACGGGCTTGACCACCAGCGGATCGGGACTGGTGTAGGTGTTGTTGGACTCGTTCTGCTCGATGACCGCGTCACCGTCGTCGGCGACCGCGCTGAGCTGGTACGAACCGGCGTCCCGCCGGCCTATGGACGCGGTGACGGTGGTCCTCTCGCCGGCCGCCAGGGCACCGACCTGCGCGGTGGCGACCTTGGAGCCGCCGAGGCGCACGGCCAGGCTGCTGGCCGGTGCGTCGGCCGGACCGCTGTTGCGTACGGTGGCGGAGACGCTGATGGGGTCCGACTCCACCGGGGCGGTGGGCGACACGGTCAGCCCGGTGACCTCCAGGTCCGGGTTGGGCGCCGGGACGCCGATCACCTGGAACTCGGCGACCTGGCCCGCCGTGGCACCGGAGTTGGCCGTGAACTTCAGCTGCACATCGGCCACCCGGGCGGACACCGGAATGGAGACGCTGTTGCCGTCGGCCGGATCGAAGGTGTAACTCTTGGCGCTCACCAGGGACGTGAAGCCGTCGGCGCTCTGCTCCCGGCCCAGGACCTCGATGGTCTGCGTGCGCTTGGACCAGGCCGGGTCGGGGTTCAGCCTCAGCACGAGACGGTCCAGGTCGGCGTTGGCGCCGAGCTTGACGGTGAGGGTGTTCGGGTAACTTCCGGCCGCGCCTTCCCAGTAGGTGGTCACGCTGTTGTCATCGGCGTTCGCCGCTACGTAGGTGTCCACCACGGAGGAGGCGGTGATGGGCTTGCCGACGGCCAGGTTGGACCCGCCGCCTCCACTGCCGTTGCGGGTCACGCTGTTGCTGGCGACGGACTTGTTGCCGGCCGCGTCCTTCGCCCGCACGTAGTAGGTCACCGTGCTCGTCGCGGGCTGGGTGTCGGTGTACGTCGTCACGTCACCGGTGACGGTGTCGCGCAGGGCGTTGTTGGCGTAGATCTCGTACCCGGTGACCTTGGTGTCGTCGGACGAGGCGGTCCAGGTCAGCTTGATCCTGCCGTCCGTCGTCTCCGTATAGTCGAGGTTCGACGGAGCGGTCGGGGCCTGGGTGTCGCCCTTGTCGCCGGTGCGGGTCACCGTGTTGCTGTCGGCCGACTGGTTGCCGGCCGCGTCGCGCGCGCGCACGAAGTACGACACGGTCTCGCTCGTCGGCCGGGTGTCGGTGTACGTGGTGACGTCACCGGCGACGCTGCTCAGCAGCGACCCGTCGGCGTAGATGTCGTACCCCGTCACCCCGACGTTGTCCGTGGCCGCGTTCCAGGTCAGCCTGATCTGGCCGGTGGCGGGCTCGGTGAAGGCGAGACCGGCCGGGGCGCTGGGGGCCTGGGTGTCGCCGGTGCCCGGGCCGTAGATCTCCAGCTCGGAGACCTGGGCGCCGGGCTGGGCGCTGTTGGCGGTGACCAGGACGCGGACGTAGCGGGTGGTGGTGGCGTCGAAGGCGATGCTCACCGAGTTCCCGCCCGCGGGATCGAAGGTGTACGCCTGGGAGGCCGTCAGGTCGGTGAAGTCGGTGCCGTTGGTGCTGCCCTGGATCTTCAGCGTCTGGCTGCGCCTGTCCCAGCCGGCCGGCAGCCGCAGCACGACGCGGTTGACGCGCACGGAGGATCCGAGGTCGGCCTGGAGCCACTGCGGGAAGGCGTTGTTGTCGCTCTCCCAGTAGGTGGCCCGGTTGCCGTCGCCCGCGTTCGCGGGGGCGTAGACCTGGGTGTGGCTGCTGGCGGTCAGGGTGTGGCCGGCGGCCAGGTTCGCCGAGGAGCCGTCGGCGGCGTGCACCTCCAGCTCGGACAACTGGGCTGTCTTCCAGCCGGTGTTGGCGGTGACGGCGATGCGTACGAAGCGCGTGCGTGCCGCCGGGAAGGCCACCGTCACGGTGTTGCCCGATCCGGGGCCGAAGGTGTACGAGGCCGAGGTCTTCAGCGTGCTGAAGCTGGTCCCGTCGGCGCTGCCCTGCACGGAGAGGGTCTCGGCCCGGCTCTCCCACGACGCCGGCAGTCTCAGGACGACCTCGTCCACGTTCTGCGTGCTTCCGAGGTCGGCCTGTACCCACTGCGGGAAGTCCGACCCGGAGGCCTCCCAGTAGGTGCCCTGATCGCCGTCGGTGATGTTCGCCGCGGAGTAGTCGCTCAGGGCGCTGCTCGCCGAGGCCCGGTCGCCCAGCGCGATGTTCGGTCCTCCCGAGGCCCGGGCGGTCACGACCGGACCGACCAGGGCCAGGAGGCTGCTCACGATCACGGCGCTCAGCGCCCGTGATCCCCGTCTGCGGAATCTCATCAGTCCCTCGTTCTCGGCCTCGCGTCTCATGCCGCGAGGCGCGGCTCTGTTGGGTACGTCGACAAGTGGCGGTGCGATGTCGCCAACTTGCGTAGGACGCTCAGAGAGTTCCAGAAGATTGTCAACTCGTCTACGGCTCAGGAACCGTGAATTGTGTGTGGCGCACGGCGAAACGGAGCCGGCCTCGGCCGGGCGCCACGAGGGTGTCCAGGCCCAGGGATATTAATACCAGTTGTAACTAATCCACATAAAGCAGCACAAGCATTGGAAAAAATAGTAGCTGAAATGGAGAGACGATACGATTTATTCCAACA
>NZ_JBEXZD010000069.1:0-42449 GCF_040628575.1 Streptomyces sp. NPDC006393 | reverse complement strand
ACAGCCACTCCTTGGAGGGTCGTGCGGCAAGGTGCGTGAGGAGTGCGTCGGTGACGAGCTCGCCGACCGGCACCGTACGCCGGGACTTGGCGGTCTTCGGCGGACCGATCTTCCCGGACTGGAGGCGCTGGCGCTCGACGCGGATAGTGCCGGCCTTGAAGTCGACGTCCGACACCTTGAGGCCGAGCAACTCGCCTATTCGCAAGCCTGATCCGGCGAGCGTGACGATCGCCGCGCGGATGTACGGCGGCATAACGCGGGCCATGGCCTCGACCTGCACGACCGTGGGCGGGGTGACCTCCTCGTCCGGCATGGGCGGGAGCGTGATCCGGCGGCACGGGCTCGACGCGATGACCTTGTCCTCCACGGCCGCCGTCATGAGACGTACGAGGACGTCGTAGACGTTGCGCACACTGCCGGGACCGAGCAGCTCGGACAGGCTCTTGAAGAGCACCTGGAGGTCGTTACGACGTATCGCCGCCATGGCGCGGGAGCCGAGCGCCGGGACGAGGTGGAGCCGGAGCGCGTTGTCGGTGATGCGCTCCCCCGCCTCGCTGGCGATGAGTGACTCCTCCCACTTCTTCGCGTACTTCTCGAACGTGATCCGTCCGGCACGGGGGTCGACGTACTGGCCCGTGACGATGCTGGCCGTGACCTCGTCGAGCCAGCGCTGGGCGTCGATCTTGCGGTCGAAGTGGCGGGCGTGCTCCTTACCGTCGAGGTCTCGGTAGCGGGCCCGCCATTTGCCGTTGGGGCGCTTCTGAATGTTCGCCAAGTGGCTTCTCCCTTGGGTTGGTTATCGGTGATAGCCGCCGCCCTCGATGTGCTCGGTGAGGGTGCGGGCGTCGCGCTCATCGCCCATGAGGCGAAGGCACTGCTCGTGGATGGCCCGTGAGCTGTCGGGGTGGGCCTGGATGTAGTCGGCGATACCGACGACGGCGCGGTGCAGGCGGTCCTCGGCGTCGCGTGTCTCGTAGTACGCCTCGACGGCTTCCTGGACGAGTCGTCTGCTTTCGAGGTCCAGCCCTTCCAACGGCGGGGACAATGGAGGACGTGGAGGTCGTACGGCAGATCACCGCAGCCTTCAGTGCGGCTGACGAACGCCTCGGCGGCGGCCATGGCCTGACCACGGTCACCGCCTACCTCGCCGACACCGCCGCTCCCATGCTCCGCGGCCGCTTCCCGAACGAAGCCCTACGGCAAGCGGCCTTCGGCGCGGTCGCTGAACTCGCCTACCTCGCTGGGTGGAAGCACCACGACCTCGGCCAGGAAGGTGCCGCCCAGCGCTATTACCAGGTCGGCTACCAGCTCGCCTGCGAAGCCGACCCGCGCGGTCACGCCGCCTGGATGATGCGCGCTCTCGCCCATCAGTCCCTCAGCCTCAAACAGCCCCACCACTGCGTCGACCTGGTCGAAGGAGCCCTCACCCGCGGCCTGGGCCACGTCGACGGCCAGACCGAAGCGCTGCTGCACATCACCCACGCCCGCGCCTACGCCGCGGTCGGCGCGAAGCCCGCAGCGGCTCGTGCCCTGCTCGCCGCCGAAGACGCACTCCTGCGCGACGACGGCCCCCAGCCCAGCTACTCCCGCGTCAGCGGCCCGGCAGCCGGCACCGTCGCCAGCCACACCGCCCGCACCCTGACCGACCTCGCCGACCACGTCGGCACCGAGCAACAACACCGCGACGCCCTGGTGCGCTGGGACCCCGAGAAGTACAAGCGCGTCCACGCCCTCACCTACGCCGACCTCGGCGACAGCCTCGCCGCCCAGGCCCGCGCCGACGAAGCCGTAGCCGCCTGGTCCCAGGCCCTGACCCTGATGGAGGGCATGACCTCCGACCGCACCCGCAAGGCCATTACCTCGCTCCGCTCCACCCTCTCCATCTACCAGCGCCGCAAAGTGCCCGGAGCCGCCGAACTCGCCCGCCGCGCACGCGAAGCACTGGCCTAAGCTGCCACCATCCGGCCGACGAAGGGACACCAGCCGTGGCTCAGCGGACCACCGACGACCAGCCCAAAGCCCTGCCGCCCGCCCTCGAATCCATGACCCTGCTGGTCGCCGCCGTCATCGTCCACGACAAGGCCACGAACCGAGTCGTCCTCCTCCAACGCAGCCAGGACGCCAAGTTCGCCCAGGGCATGTGGGACCTCCCCGTCGGCAAGAGCGAACCCGGCGAGCCCATCACCGAAACCGCCGTACGCGAGCTTTACGAGGAGACCGGCCTGACCGTGAAGCCGGAGTCCCTGAAGATCGCCCACATCATCCACGGCGCCTGGGGCGTCGAGGCCCCCAACGGCTTCCTCACTGTCGTCTTCGCCGCCCACGAATGGTCCGGCGAACCCGGAAACCGCGAACCGCACAAGCACGCCCAGGTCCGCTGGGTCGATGCCGACGCCATCCCCGCGGAGTTCGTGGACACCACCGCCAGCGCCCTCCACGGCTACCTCGCGGGTGGTCCGGAAGTCTCCCTCGACGGCTGGCGATAGGAACGCAGACGCCCCTCATGAACCGAAACCGTCGCTGACGCCCCATCGGAGAAGCACACCGAGACCGCCAAGGTTCCGAAGCAGTAGCCTCCCTTCATGCTGCTCCACCACTTCACCAAGGCATGGCGGGAGATTGAGGCGGCCGGAATGATCGAGGCGAGGTGGCCCGAGACGCTGGACGGCCCGTTCACAACCAGGTTCGTGCACCTGTCGCGAAGCGACTCCGTGGACAGCCTCCCGGAGGCGATACGCCGGGAGGTGAGAGAGCGGATCACGGTCGAGATTTCCGACACTGAAGCGGTGGCTTGGCTACCGTGGCTGAGGCAGAACTTTCCCCAGGCCGAATGGAGCTTGGGGGACAAGCCTCGGACTCTGGCAGGGGCGGTCGTGAGAGACGGCGAAGCCTCACAGTGGTATGTCACTGCGCGCGCCATCCCAGCCGTACAGTGGCTCACAACAGTCGACCTCAACAGCGGATCCACGCTGTGGACGCCTGCTTCTCATGGCCGGTGAGGGCTTACCCGCTCGTGAATTAGCAGGCGACCTAACCTGATCAACGAGTAACCTCACCAAGGGGACGCCGGATGAGCGCGAGCGCCAGCCTCAAGCACGTCATAGCCACTCAGCTCCTCGAAAGTGACCTCATGTTCTCGCGTCGCTTCCTCGGCAGCGTATTGACAGATCAGGGAAATTCTGTCATTCCGGCCTTCTGCATGAACAATTACCTCTCGCTCTTCATCTACGAGTCGCACAGGACCCTAAAGGTCATCGACCCGCAGCGGGCGGCGCTCTTGGCATATAGCCACGAAGCCGTAATTGAGAAGGCGCGGCACAGCGTCAAGTTGTTCGACGGATCCAAGGTTGGCCACGCGGGCGTCCTCGGCGAATTCACAGCGATCATCGCCGCCGGTCGAGAGAGGTTCCTCAACAACACCTGGTTTCCACCGGCCCGGGTGTTGGAGACCGACCTTGGCGAGTGGCGCTACCGAGGCCGGCTGGTGACGACAACCCAGGTGGCCAGCTTCTTCATGGGCATTCCCACTATTGCTACGTCCGACATCCCTGTCATCGGCCGCACGCTCATGGCCGTGGCTGAGGCCCAAGCGCGCTTTGTGGACCAGGTGACTGGGTCACTGCCGTGGCACGGGTCGTCGTTCATGACCGCCATGAGCTTCGGAGAGCTCAAGAGCAGAGACCGGCGGTCTGAGCGATACTTCAAGCGCCTCTTCGATCCGGCCCTATCGGATGAGCTCACAGCGTCGCTGTCGGCCTTTCAATGCTCGCTCAACTTCCTCGACGTAATGTTGTCGGCTGACCAGACCGCCGCTTCGGCCGAGACGATGCTCAAACTCAGGTTCATCACGCTCTACCACGTGCTCTCAAGTCTCACTGAGCTTAAGGCCGAGTACGGCAGGAAGCTGAACAGTGCGTCCCTCGGCCTCCTGGACGCCATCCTGAGCCATCAGTCGAGCGGCACCATCATGCACGCGGATGGGCGGGGCTTCCGCAACACGCTCGTTCACTACACCCCCGAGGAGCGGGTCGTACCCCGGCTGTCTTTGAGCTTGCCGTACTACGGGCTGGTCGAGGCGTACTACCCGGCACACGACTTCACCACGCTGAGTCAGGAGCTCGGCGAGCACACGACGCGTGTGGCGATGCTTCTCGATGAGTGGGCGCAAAACTAGGCGCACTCGTGTAGATGTCAGCCTGCTCAGGACACGGGGCTCGATGTCTGCCCCCTGGAACCGACGACTGCGGTTTTACCGGATCGCCTCCATCGCTCCCGGTGTCGGCTCTACGCTGCGTCATGCTGGTGATCGCTGAGACGCAAGTAGGGGGGAATCATAAAATGAGCACGGAGATCGTGCAGTTGGTGGACCAGGCCACCCCGTACCTGACAGCTGCACTCGGAGCCTATGGCGGTGCGGTGCTAACTCGCGCGGAGGATGCGGCTGTCGACGCCACAGCCAATCTGGGTCGCCGACTCCTCCAGTTGGTCTGGTCCCGTCGCAACGAGGATGGGCAGGCAGCGCTGGACCGCGCGGTGCAGGATGCGGCCGAAGACACCGAGGACGCGGACGCCACGACCGCGCTGTTGTACCAACTCAAGCGAGCCTTGCGTGACGACGAAGACTTGCGTAGCGAGTTGGCCGCACTTATGCCCGAGTCATCTGGGACGGTGACGATCACCGCCTCAGGGAACCGGGCCATCGCCGCGCACAGCATCGGCACCGCCATCACCGGTGACCACACCCGGATCGGGGAGTGACGACTGAAAGCCTCCCCGAGGGAGCCCATATCCAAGCTCTGGGCCCTCGGTCGATTGCCGCTGGCATCATCGGCACCGCGGTCACCGGTGATGTTGTTCTGCCGGCCGAGGCGCTCAACGCAGCTCGCGACATCGAAGCACCCCCCGGGACCAGTAACTTGCCTCCACAGGGCCTCTGCTTGGGGCGCGAGGACGAGCTCGCCTGGCTACGAAACACACTTACGGTCAGCAACGGAACCGCAAGCACACAGGTTTCGGCGGTGCATGGCCTGGGCGGGGTTGGTAAGAGCACTCTGGCACTGGCCTACGCTCACCTTCATCGATCTGACTACGCGCTCACGTGGTGGGTTACCGCAGACTCCTCTGCTCGCATCGAACAGTCCCTCGCTGGTCTCGCTCTGCGTCTATTCCCATCGTGGGCAGGTAGGGCGTCTGAGCACGAGCGGCTCCAATGGACAATGAACTGGCTACAGTGGCACGCTGGCTGGCTCTTGATCTTCGACAACGTCGAAAACCCCCGCGACCTCGCGCCCTACGCCGGCGCCCTCAACCGTGGGCAACACCTAGTCACCAGCCGACGTGCCACCGGATGGCCCCGCACTACGCCCACCCGCACCTTGGGCACCCTGTCTGCCGACGAGGCCGCGGAATTGCTATATGCACATGCGCTGGATGGTGCTGCACCAACAGCCCATCAGCGCCAAGAAAGCCTAGCGCTCGCCTCCGAACTCGGCTACCTACCTCTGGCTTTGGAACAGGCCGGTGCCTACCTAAACCAGAACCCCACCGTCAGTATTGATGCTTACCGTAAGCGTCTGGGCGCGAAGCTAGACAAGGCCGCAGACGGCATCGACGCTGAGCGCACCATCGCACGTGTCTGGAGCCACACTCTGGAGGCCCTCAATTCAAGCAATCCACTCGCTGTCGAAATTCTGCACATCCTGGGGTGGCTCGCGCCCGAAAATATCCCCTCTCGCCTCATCGAGATCCTCGAGAACGACGCCGACGAGATCGCCGAAGCTCTTGGCGCCCTTCGGGCTTACAGCATGATCAGCTTCTCGCCTGATCGGACTAGCGTCAGCATCCATCGCCTCGTGCAAGTCGTGCTCCGCAACAACACAGCCCCAGATCTGGCCGCAGTAGGCCGTCGAGAAGCCGAAAAGGCAATCATCCGCATCCTGCCAGTCCCCTCACAGCCCGACGTGGAACTCCCACCGGAATGGGCAGCACTGACCCCTCACCTGATAGCCCTCGCCGCCAGTGCACCGCGCAGCCACCAGAACGAGTCGATCGTTACCGCCTACTTCATCGCCGCTCAACAGCTCAATTCACAAGGACACATGGCGAGTGCACTCCCGCTGCGAGAAGCCATCTTCAATTACTTTAAAACGTCTGCGGGAGATTCCGACACCGAAACAATACTGGCTCAATCAAACCTCGCCGCCTCGTATGAGTCGGCAGGCCACGTGACTCGCGCCGTATCCATGTACGAAGAATCTCTCAGCCAGTGCGAGGAGGTTTTCGGGCCCCAACATCGAAAAACTCTGGCAATTCGCGGTAACTTGGCTAGCGCCTACGAGTCGGCGGGGGAAACAACTCGAGCCATCTCCCTATACAAGAAGGTGCTCAAGCAGAGCATCCAGGTGCTCGGCGAGGACGATCCCGAGACCCTAACTATGCAAAATAACCTTGCTTACGCCTACCGAGTTGCGGGCGATCTAAAGCGTGCCATCCCGCTATACAAGGTCACCCTGTCTCAACGTGCGAGAACGCTTGGGGGTGATCATCCAAGCACACTGAACAGTCACAACAATCTCGCCACAGCCTACCAAGCAGCAGGGGATCTACAGCAGGCTATCTCGTTGTTGGAAAGTGTTCTCCCCCAGCACGAGGAAGTACTCGGAAAAAACCACCCCCAGACCATGACTGTCCGCAACAATCTCGGAATTGCCTACTCTGAAGCGAAAGAACTGAAGCGCGCAATCGCTATCCTTGAGCCCACACTCGCTCAACGTGAGAAATTCCTGGGAGACAATCATCCTGACACCCTGCAAAGCAGAAATAATCTCGCCACTACATACCTACTGTCTGGCGACCTGAAGCATGGCTTGCCTATGTTGGAGACGGTCCATGCACAGTACGAGCGAATCCTCGGAGATACCCATCCCCTTACGATTAACACCCGCCACAACCTCGCCAGCGGCTACCAGGCCGCAGGGCAGTCGCATCGCGCCGTAAGCCTTCTTGAGGCAACTCTTGCCCAGGCGGAAGATGTCCTCGGCAGCGATCACCCAGACACCATGGCGACGCGCTACAGCCTCGCCTACGCACGTCGCCAACGTGACGTCGAACTACGGCAGCGTCCATCAAGCACCTGACTGAAGTGCGCATCCCTCCGGACGTCGCCTTGCAACACGTGCTCGGCAAGAGCGAACCCGACGAGCAATCACGGAGACGGCCGTGCGCGAGCTGTACGAGGAGACCGGTCTGACCGTGAAGCCGGAGGCCCTGAAGGTCGCCCACATCATCCACGGTCCTGGGGTGTGGAGGCCCCGAACGGCTTCCTCACTGTTGTCTTCGCTGCCCACGAACGGCACACCTTGTCGGACAGGTCGCCGAGCTCGTCGACGACGGCCTGCGCCGTCCGGCGCAGAGCCTGCACGGCGGCGAGCTTGCGCTGTGCCCACCCCGAAGCGTCGAAACCCGCGGCGAGCTGCCGTGCAATGAGCTGCAAAAGCCCTCGGCGTCCGCGTAGAGGCTGTATGTACCCGCGGTGAGATCTTCGGTCAGTTCGGGGGAGAAGGGCACCGCCCACCCCCGTTCAAAATCGCTAGTCGGGTAGAGGCGGGGTGCCGAGCGCCTTTCGAACCGCTCTCGTGAAGCGTTCCCGGCTGAGTTCCCGTGCTTCCTTGTTGCGCTTGAGTACATCAACCATTGTGGATGCCTCGTCCATGGTTGCGGACAGCCGCTCGAAATTCTCCAACAGTGCTCCCTGCGCCTCTGCGGAAGCTTGCCGGTACTGCTCCATGCTCAGCATTACTTCGCGCAACAGGGGGTGACCATCGAGGTCTCGTAGATCTCGCCCCTGATCACGTGCGGCCTGTATGAGCTCTGCAAGTTGCCCCGTGCGCTGCCTGTATTCCTCTGTTGCCTCGGTCATGGCGTCGAGGGCAACCGGGCGGCCGTCGACCGCCGCTGTCGCGGCTTGGGCTGCTTCGATGAACCGGGTGGAGACCTCGACATCTTCCTGCATCGTCGCGGTCAGTTCCTCAGCCGCGTGTGTAACTTCCTCCGGCCCCAAGAGGGCTATGCGCCGTGCGCGTTCCGCCATACGGCCTGCGGCCTTTCCCAGATCATCGAGGCCAGTTGAGTCGGGCTCGTGCCCGTCTCCAGACGCTTGTGTGATGCGCAAGCACTCGTCCCACGCTTCGAGGAAGCCCTCATATGTACTGAGCCGTTGCTGCCTCAGCCAATGGCCATGCTCAACGGCACCTTGGTCCTGCACCTGTCGCCTCACGCTCTCAGCGTTCTTTTCGGCGCCGATTCTGGTTGAGCGTGCTGCGATGACGGCACCCATCACGGTTCCGACCAACCCGAACACCGCTGCCACCAGAGCGATCACTAACTCTTTCACAACTGCTCATCATGCCCTTGGAGTTGATGTTTAGGAACGGGGTGTTAGGTGGGGTCGGGTA
Source organism: Streptomyces sp. NPDC006393 (assembly GCF_040628575.1). Taxonomy (NCBI): domain Bacteria; kingdom Bacillati; phylum Actinomycetota; class Actinomycetes; order Kitasatosporales; family Streptomycetaceae; genus Streptomyces; species Streptomyces sp. NPDC006393. The sequence continues at coordinate 33,996 of NZ_JBEXZD010000069.1, read as the reverse complement.
CGGCTGCGTCGGTCTCTGCGTGGATGCGCACGGCTTCCTCACCAAGGCACTCAACGCCGGAGCCCTGCCTCACGCCGGCGTGATGACCGCCGGCCTTTGGACGGCACCCTGTAGACCTCGGCGGTCCCGGCACAGCCAAGGCCCGCCCGGCCGCGGTACGCCTGCTCACGAGGTCGGCGACGGCGGTGCGGACGGCGCCCCGGCTGACACCGTGCTCCAGGGGACACTCGACGCCCGCCCCAGCGGGGTCATGCTCGCGCAGGCCCAAGCAGTCCGCACACAGTCCGCAGGACACCCGCTAGCGACCGTCGCACTCCATCGCCACCAATCGCCAAAAGGCCAGGTCAGCGACCCGAAGGAAACATCCCTGCAGGTCACCGACCTGGCCCATTACTAGGAGACCAAGAAGGCCTGACCTTCCGTCAGACTCTCCGGCTCGCGGCCTCGTCGGCCGCGTCGCCTCACTGACCGCACCCGGCCCATCCCGTTCGAGGAGGGCCGGGTGCGGTCGTCTGCGGCCGGACTCGCGTGGGTGATCTCGGTCATGGGTGACGGGTCATGCGTCGGAGTCACGGATCATGACTCCGACTCAACTCCCGTACCCATGGGCCCGACGGCAGGTGGACCGTCATGATCAGGTGACAGGTCTCGGTGCCCGCGCCTCGGTGGGCGTGGGGGAGTCGCCGTCGAAGGTGGCTGCCCCCGTACGGGCGGATGCTGTCGGGCATCCGCGGACTGCCCCTGGAGGTCACCGATGTGCTGGCCAAGTTCAAGTACGACGACCACAAGCCCGTCGGGCACCGCACCGCCGTCGCCGACCGCCTCGTCGAGCGCGGCCAGGGCCTGGACGTGCCCACCGCACAACAGCAGCTGCGCCGCCTGGACCGCATCGGTCCCTGGAAGCCCTGACCCCGCCGCTCCGCCGCTCCGCCGCTCCGCCGCTCCGCCGCAGGAAACGGATCCCGCCCATGCCCGCCTTCCGCATCGCCCCGGCCGTCGCCGACGCCTTCCCCGACGCCCTGATCGCCCTGGTCACCGCCACCGGCCTGCGCGGCCGTGAGCCCTGGCCGCACACCGCCGCCGCGCTGGAGGAGCTGGAGCGGCGGCTCGCGGAGGGTTCCTGGCGGCCCGCCGACGAGACCGACCCCCGGATCGAGGCGTGGCACACCGCCTACCGCTCCTTCGGCACCAATCCCCGCCGCATCCGTCCCAGCGTCGACGCCCTCGGCCGTCGTCTGGCCAAGAAGGGGACCCTGCCGCGCATCAACCCGGCCGTCGACTCGTACAACGCCGTCTCCGTCCGCCACGGCCTGCCCGCCGGCGCGTTCGACCTGGACCACGTCACCGGCGACGTCGACATCCGCCACGCGGATGGCACCGAGTCCTTCACCCCGCTCGGCGAGCCCGGCACCGTCGAGAACCCCAGGCCCGGCGAGATCGTCTACACGGACACCACCGATGTCCTGACCCGCCACTGGAACCACCGCGACGCCCACCGAACGCGCGTCACCGAGGATTCCACCCGCGTCGCCTTCCTCCTCGAAACCCTGTGCGCCGCACGCGACGGCCACCTCCTGAAGGCCGCGGCCGAGGAGTTGCGGGGCCTGCTCGCCCCGCATGCCGACCACATCGCCGTGCACTACCTCGGTCCGGCACAGCCCCGGGCCACTGTGTGAGACCCGCGGCGGCGTCTGTCCGACGGCCGCCCTACGATCGCGGCATGAGCATCCGCTGGGTGTACGCCTTCATCGACCGGCCGGGCGCGGGGGTCGCCCGCGCCCTGGAGTTCTGGACGGCCGTCACGGGCACGCGGGCCTCCGGAACGCGGGGTGAGCGCGGCGAGTTCGTCACCCTGCTGCCGGACGGGGCCGGCGACTGCGACGCCTGCGTCAAGTGCCAGGGCGTCGCCTCCGGGGACGGCGGCGCGCATCTCGACCTCGCCGTCGAGGACGTCCCGGTGTTCGTGGCGTCGGCGCTGCGGCTCGGCGGTGAGGCCGTCGCCGAGCACGACGGCTGGGCCGTGCTGCGCTCGCCCGCCGGGCAGTTGTTCTGTGCGGTTCCCTGGCAGGGTGAGTCGGTGCGGCCGCCCGTCGTCCGTGGCAGCCGGCTGGACCAGGTGTGCCTCGACGTTCCCCCGTCGTCCCACGGCGCCGAAGTCGCCTTCTGGAGCGGACTGCTGACCGCGGCCGGGTGGCGGTCGCTGCCCGGATCCCTCCCCGAGTTCCACGTGCTCCAGCCGCCGCCCGGTCTGCCGGTGCGCGTCCTGCTGCAACGCCTGGGCGAGGAACGGCCCGCCTCCGCCCACCTGGACCTGGCCTGCGCGGACATCGGTGCGACCCGGTCCTGGCACGAGAGCCTCGGCGCCACCCATGTCGCCGACCACGCCCACTGGACGGTGCTCCGCGACCCGGCCGGCGGCCTGTACTGCCTGACCGGGCGGGATCCGGAGACGGGCGGACTGCCGCCCGCGGCACACGGGGGGTCCGCGGCCCGGGCGAAGTGATGCGGTGTCACCTCCCCGTGGTACGGGGCTACCGCGGACCCAGGGGACTGCCGGCGGCCGGGCGGGGGGCGGGCTCGCGCCACATCGGCCACATGCGCGGGCCGTCCGGCAGGTCGAGGGTACGGCCGGTGAAGGCGAAACCCAGGCGCTCGTAGAGCCTGGTGCTGCGCTCGCTGCTGGCCTCCAGATACGCGGGCAGGCCCTCGCGGTCGCAGCGGTCCAGGACGTGCTGGACGAGCGCGCCGCCCAGGCCCTCGCCCTGGCGTTCGGGTACGACGCCGATCATCCACAGGTACGCGTGGGCACGGTCCGCCGGGTGCGACTCGGTCATCAGGCGGGTGATCTCCTCCACGCGCCGGTTCGCCGGGTCGACCGCTTCCCGCATCCGTACCGCCTCGTCCGACTCGTCGGGGCCCGCGCCTCCTTCCGACGCGTCGCCGGCGGGCACCGACAGCCACAGCGCGCACGCCGAGCCGTCCTCGGTGACGTCGATCCAGCCCTCGGCCAGCACCACGTCGGTGAAGGCGGCCATCAGCCGACGGTGGGTCGCACGGCGGTACACCTCACCGGGAAAGACCCAACCGCTCACGGGGTCGTCCTGGAATGCCTCGTCCAGCAGCCGCACGACCAGTTCCCGGTCGTCCTCTCCGGCCGCCCGGATCCCCACGCCCATCTCACGCCCCTTCACGTCAACCGACCACAGGAGTACGGGCGTTGAGCGTACTCGGTGCTTCGGTCGGACGAGGCGGCGGCGGGCCCCGCACACCGTGGGGCAGTGCGGGACCCGCCGGACCGGAGCCCTCGGTGACCGTACGGGTCAGGAGCCGTACGGAACCGGTGGCCCCGGGGTCTGCGCGCGCCGCCGGTACCTCGAGCCGGCGGGCGCTGATGCCCCGGAGGCGTCCGGTCACGTGGTGCGTCCGCGGATGCGTCCGGTGCGTCCGGTCACGTGGTGCGTCCAGTCACGTGGTGCGTCCGGTCACGTGGTGCGTCCGGTCACGTGGTGCGTCTGGTCACGAACTCGGCCAGGGCCAGCAGGCCGCCCGCGGCGACCGGGTCCGGGACGGCACGGGACAGGTCCTGGACGGCCTGGGCCATCCGGTCGGCCGCCTGGGACTGCGCCCAGTCCCGTCCGCCGGCCCGCTCCACCATCAGCGCGGCACCCTCCTCCTCTCCCTCCCTGTGGGGCCGGGCGTACAGCTCGGCGAGTTCACCGGCGGCCGGAGTGCCCGAGGTGAGCGCGGCGACCACGGGCAGGGACTTCTTGCGGGCGGCGAGGTCGGCGCCGGCCGGCTTGCCGGTGCGGGCCGGGTCGCCCCATATGCCGATCACGTCGTCGATGAGCTGGAACGCCAGCCCCGCCTGCCGGCCGAACGCGTCCAACGCCTCCACCTCGTCCTTGGCCGCCCCCGCGTAGAGCGCGCCGACGGCGCACGCGCACCCGAGCAGCGCGCCCGTCTTGGCCTCGGCCATGGCCAGCACCTCGGCGAGCGTGACCTCGTCCGGGGCACGGTGCTCCAGAGCCGTGTCCGCGTGCTGGCCCGCGCACAACTCGACGACACAGGCCGCGAGCCGGGCGGCGGCGGCCGGGGACGCCGGGTGCGGGTCCTCGGCGAGCAGCCACAGGGCCTGCGCCTGCAAGGCGTCCCCGGCGAGGATGGCGTCGGCGTCGCCGAACACCGTCCACACCGTGGGGCGGTGCCGGCGGGTGGTGTCCCGGTCCATCACGTCGTCGTGCAACAGCGTGAAGTTGTGGACCAGTTCCACCGCGGCGGCGGCCCGCGCCGCGTCCGCCCGCGCCCGGGCTCCACCGAGCGCGGCAGCGGCGGCGAGGACCAGCGCGGGGCGGATGGCCTTGCCCGCATTGCCCGTGGCCGGGGTGCCGTCCGCGTGCTCCCAGCCGAAGTGGTAGCTCGCGATCCGGCGCATGGAGCTGGGCAACGAGGCGACCGCCGACCGCAGTTCCGGATCGACCGAGGCCCGGGCACGGTCGAGGATGACCGCCGCGTCGTGCCCGTCGGATGCGGCCGTACCCGGCTGCGCCTGTCCTGCCGAGCCGTCACCGTGGCCGCTGTCACCGTGGCTGCCATCGGCGTGGCTGCCGTCACCGTGGCCGCCGTCGGCGGCCCGCGGGCCCGGCGGTGGCTCGCCGGTCACCGACCCCGAGGTCACCGCGCCCACCGGCCGCGCGGTCCCCGCCGCACGCCGCGCGCCGGGCGGACGCGGTGTCGTCTCCGTCATGAACTCGGCCATCCGCTCCCCCTCGGAGAGTCCGCGAACACTGGCGTCTGCGCTGCTGGAGCCGGATCCGCACCCCCGGGGTGTAGTACCCGGACCGGCGGGCGGGAACACCGCGGGCGGGCACGGAAGGTCAGTGCCAACGGCCGACCTCGATGTTCTCCAGGACCCCCAGCGCGTCCGGGACCAGTACCGCCGCCGAGTAGTAGGCCGTCACCAGGTACTTGACGATCGCCTGCTCGTTGATGCCCATGAACCGCACGGACAGGCTCGGCTCGATCTCGTCCGGGATGCCCTTGGCGCGCAACCCGATGACACCCTGGTCCTCCTCCCCGGTGCGCATCGCGATGATCGAGCTGGTCCGGGCCTCGGTGACCGGGATCTTGTTGCACGGGAAGATCGGCACGCCGCGCCAGGTGGGGATGCGGTTGCCGCCGATGTCGATGGTCTCGGGCACCAGCCCGCGCCTGTTCAGCTCGCGGCCGAACGCGGCGATCGCGCGCGGGTGGGCGAGGAAGAGCTTGGTGCTGCGGCGGCGGCTGAGCAGCTCGTCCATGTCGTCCGGGCTCGGCACGCCGTCGTGCGGCTGGATCCGCTGGTCGTACTCGCAGTTGTGGAGCAGGCCGAAGTCGCGGTTGTTGATCAGCTCGTGTTCCTGACGCTCCTTCAGCGCCTCGACGGTCAGCCGGAGCTGCTGCTCCGTCTGGTTCATCGGCTGGTTGTAGAGGTCGGCCACGCGCGTGTGGATGCGCAGGACGGTCTGCGCGATGCTCAGTTCGTACTCGCGGGGCCTGGCCTCGTAGTCGACGAAGGTGTGCGGGATGTCCGGCTCACCGCTGTGGCCGGCGGCAAGGGCGACCTCCTTCTCCCCGTACTTGTTGGTGCGCTGCCCGGGGATCGAGCGCAGCCGCCGAAGGTGGTCGCGCAGCGAGTCGGCGCGCTCGGCGACCTGCTCGAAGTCGTGCCGGGACAGGATCAGGACCGTACACGCGGTGTCCGCGCGGACCGTGTACTCCCAGATGGCCTCCGGGTCGAGGAGCGCCTGATCGCCGAAGTAGGCACCGTCGGCGAGAACACCGAGGACCTGGTCGTCGCCGTACGGGCCGGTGCCGACCTTCTCGGCCCTGCCGTGCGCGAGCAGGTACACCTCCTCGGACTGGTTGCCGAACGAGGCGATCACCTGCCCGGCGCCGATCTCCCGCTGGCGGCAGCGCTGGGCGAGCTCGGAGAGCACGTCGTCGTCCTCGTACCCCCGCAGCGCGGGCAGTTCGCCGAGTTCGGCGGGGATCACCTCGACGCGGTCGCCGGTCTTCACGAACGTGATCCTGCCGTCGCCGACGGCGTAGGTGAGCCGCCGGTTCACCCGGTACGTGCCGCCCTGCACGTCGACCCATGGCAGCATCCGCAGCAGCCAGCGCGAGCTGATCTCCTGCATCTGAGGAACGGACTTGGTGGTGGTGGCCAGGTTCCGCGCGGCCGCGGTGCCGAGGCTCTGCTGCGGCCGGTCCTGCCCCGTGCGGACCTCTTCGCCTACCGACATAGAGAATTGCCCTCCCGCTCATGACCGGCACATTCGGCGCCGGGCATCGATTTGCAGGCGCCAGCCTTCCATCACGCAGCGTGCTCGTGCTATTACACGAAAGAGCGGGAATGGATCACCGTCGCGTCGGGCACACATGGGGACCACGTCCGGCAGGATCCGACAGCGACAGCGACGGCGGCGGCGTCCGGCCACGAGCGACCGCGAGGACGACCGGCGACAATGGCCTGATGACCAGCTCCGCCGCCCCCGACCCCGCCGCGCTCTCCCCCCGCCTCCCCTCCCCCGTGCAGGAGCTCGCCGACGACCGCTTCACGCGCCGCGGCCTGCGTCTGCTGCTCAAGCGCGACGACCTGATCCACCCGGAGCTGATCGGCAACAAGTGGCGCAAACTCGTCCCCAACCTGCGGGCCGCGGACGGCCGGACGATCGTCACCTTCGGCGGTGCCTACTCCAACCACCTGCGGGCCACCGCGGCCGCGGGCCGTCTCCTCGGCCTGCGCACGGTCGGTGTCGTGCGCGGCGAGGAACTGGCCGACCGCCCCCTCAACCCCTCCCTCGCCCGGTGCGCGGCCGACGGGATGCGGCTGTGCTTCGTCGACCGGTCGACGTACCGGAACAAGACGGATCCGGGGACGCTGGCCGGCATTCTGCGCGCGGCCGGCGCCGAGGAGGCGTACGTCGTTCCCGAGGGCGGGAGCAACGCGGAAGCCGTGCGCGGCTGCCAGGCCCTGGGCGAGGAACTGCGCGGGCACGCCGAGGTCGTGGCCCTCGCCTGCGGCACCGGCGGCACGCTGGCGGGCCTGGCGGCCGGCCTGGCTCCCGGGCAGCGCGCCCTGGGCATACCCGTCCTCAGGGGCGGGTTCCTGACCGCCGACATACAGTCCCTCCAGGAACGCGCCTTCGGGGCCCGCCGCGGCGCCTGGTCCCTCGACGACCGCTTCCACTTCGGCGGCTACGCCCGTACCGGCCCCGAACTCGACGCCTTCGCCGATGACTTCGAACAGCGCCACGGCGTCCCCGTGGAACGTCTCTATGTCGCCAAGGTGCTGTACGGACTTGTCGCCCTCGCCGACGAGGGGGCCTTCCCGCGCGGCACCACCGTCGCCGCCGTGGTCACCGGCCGCCCCTTCCCGTGACGGTTTCCGTGTCGGTTTCCGTGACGGATCCGCGCCGGTTTCCGCGACGACAGGCCCGGCTAGGCCGCTTCCCGGTAGGCGGCCGCCTCCTCGAGGTCTAGCCTGCGCAGCAGGGTGCGCAGCATCTCGTCGTCGATGTAGCGCCCGTCGCGCAGCCGTACGAAGACGGCCCGCTCGGCGCCGATCATGTCCCGGGACAGACGGCGGTAGGTGTCGTCCACCGATTCGCCGGTGACCGGGTTGGTCTGACCGAGGCGTTCCCAGACGGCGTTGCGACGGCGTTCCAGGACCGCGCGGAGCCGGTCGGCGAGCGGCGGCGGCAGAGTGTTGCGCTCGTCGGCGAGGAGTTCCTCCAGGCGCCGCTCGGCGGCCAGTGAGGCCTGCGCCTGGGCGTTGGCCTCGGCGAGCGTGGCGGCCTGCGCGTCGGGCCCGGGGAACTTCAGGGCACGGATCATCGGGGGCAGGGTCAGGCCCTGCGCCACCAGCGTCCCGATGACCGTGGTGAAGGTCAGGAAGAGCAGCAGGTTGCGCTGCGGGAACGGCCCGCCGCCGTGCACCGTGACCGGGATGGAGAAGGCGATGGCCAGGGAGACCACACCCCGCATCCCGGCCCACGCGGTGACCATCGCGCCCCTCCAGGTGGGGTTCTCCTCCCGTTCCCGGACCCTCCGGAACAGCAGCCGGGGCAGGAACGCCGCCGGGTACACCCACACGAACCGGGCCGCGACGACCACGAGGAAGACGGCGACCGCGTACCAGGCCGCCTGGGCTCCGGTGTACTCCTCCAGGCCCCCGAGGACGATCGGCAACTGGAGTCCGATCAGGGCGAACACCGCGGACTCCAGGACGAACGCGACCATCTTCCACACCGCCTCCTCCTGGAGCCGGGTGGCGAAGTCGACCTCCCACGCGCGGTGCCCGAGGTAGAGGGCGACGGTGACGACGGCGAGCACCCCCGAGGCGTGCACCTGCTCGGCGACGGCGTAGGCGGCGAACGGGATCAGCAGGGAGAGCGTGTTCTGGAGCAGCGCCTCCTTCAGGTGCGTGCGCAGCCAGTGCAGCGGCGCCATCAGCACCAGCCCGACGCCCACGCCGCCGAACGCCGCGACCAGGAACTCCTCCACTCCCCCCGACCAGGTAGCGCCCTCGCCGACGGCCGCGGCCAGCGCGACCTTGTAGGCGGTGATCGCGGTGGCGTCGTTGAGCAGGGACTCGCCCTGCAGGATCGTGGTGATCCTCGAGGGCAGTCCGACCCTGCGGGCCACGGCCGTCGCCGCGACCGCGTCCGGCGGCGCCACCACCGCGCCCAGCACCAGCGCCGCCGTCAGCGGCAGCCCCGGCACGATCAGGTACGCGGCCCAGCCGACCGCGAAGGTCGCGAACAGCACGTACCCGACCGAGAGCAGCGCCACGGGCCGCAGTTGCGCGCGCAGGTCGAGGTAGGAGCTGTCGATGGCCGACGTGTACAGCAGCGGAGGCAGCAGCAGCGGCAGCACGACCTTGGGATCGAGCGTGTAGCCGGGCACGCCCGGGATGTACGAGACCGCCAGCCCCGCGGCGACCAGCAGCAGCGGGGCCGGCACGGGGGTGCGCCGGGCGGCCCCGGCCACCGCGGCGCTGCCCGCCACCAGCAACAGCAGCGGCATCACGTCCATCGTCCTCGCCCGCCCATCGTTGTCGTCCTGCCACGCTTTTTCCGCGCGGTCACACGCGCGCCCGTCGTAACCTGGCAATCATGAAACAGTGCACGCACGCCGACGCGCTGCCGTATCCGGAGCCCGAGCCCCGCAGCGAAACGTGTCTGGAGTGCCTGGCGGAGGGTACGCACCCGGTGCAGCTGCGGCTGTGCCTGACCTGTGGCCATGTGGGGTGCTGCGACTCCTCGCCGCACCAGCACGCGACGAAGCACCACAAGGACAGCGGCCACCCGGTGATGCGGACCTTCGAACCCGGCGAGGACTGGCGTTGGTGCTTCGTGGACCACGTGCTGGCGTGAGCGGAATTCCGGACGGTTCGAGCGTCTGACGTCTGGGTACGTCAATCCGGCGCGCGCTGTTCCCATTTGGGCCCGCCGAACCTCTAGCCACGGAGCGTATCCGTAGGTTTACTATGAGTGACACAATGGGGTCGGGGTCCCGGGACAGGAATGTCGAGAGCGCGGTAGCGTCACCGCTGAACCACCAATCGCGTGACCCGGGGGGCTTACCCTCGGCCCCGAGAGAGCTTGTACCACCTTGGAGGTGAGGGTGTCCCAGATCGCAGGCGAGCCCGCGGCGAACCAGGACTTCGTGGAGGTCCGGCTGCCGGCTGCGGGTGCCTACCTGTCGGTGCTGCGCACGGCCACGGCCGGCCTGGCGGCCCGTTTGGACTTCACCCTCGACGAGATCGAGGACCTGCGCATCGCGGTGGACGAGGCCTGCGCGATCCTGCTCCAGCAGGCCGTGCCCGGCTCGGTGCTCAGCTGTGTCTTCCGGCTGGTCGACGACTCGCTCGAGGTCACCGTCTCGGCACCCACCACGGACGGTCACGCCCCTTCGCGGGACACCTTCGCCTGGACCGTCCTGTCCGCCCTCGCGGGCAAGGTCTCCTCCGCCGTGGACGAGGACAAGACCGTTTCGATCAGCCTCTACAAACAGCGCGGCGCGGGACCCGGGCCGGCGTGAGGAACGGGGACGGGCCGGTGCGGGACGAAGAGCGCGGCACACGGGAGCTGCCGGTCGAGGGCGGGATTCCGCCCCGCCCGGACGGGGCCGGAGCCAGGGGCGAGGACGCTCCGGCCGGCCGGAGCGGTCCGGCCGGTCAGAGCGGTCCAGGCCGTCAGAACGGCTCGGGCGGTCAGAACGGCTCGGGCGGTCAGGACGGTCCGACGGGGCCTGCGCACCCCGTGGGCATCGACGGCATCCCGGAGCAGGCGAGGCCGCACCCCGACGACGAACCGCTTCCGCTCGGCCTGCCGGGCGAGGAGCGGCGGGAGCGGGACGACGCCGTGCAGGGCGCGCCTCCACCGGCGCGGAGCGGTGTCTCCGCCGCCCATGGGGGTCCCTCCACTCGGCCCAGGCCGAGGGCGGGGGAGGAGGCGAGGGCTCGGGGAAGGGCAACGGGCGGGACGATGAGCGGGCACGAGCGAAACTCCGACGACGAGGCGCATTCCGTGCACGGCACACAGCACGCCTCGCAGGACCGCAGTGGCGCACGCGCGATGTTCGTCGAGTTGCGGACGCTGAAGGAGGGCAGCCCGCAGTACGCGGAGCTGCGCAATCAGCTCGTCCGCATGCACCTGCCGCTCGTCGAGCACCTCGCGCGCCGCTTCCGCAACCGCGGGGAGCCGCTGGACGACCTGACCCAGGTGGCCACGATCGGCCTGATCAAGTCGGTCGACCGGTTCGACCCGGACCGCGGCGTGGAGTTCTCGACATACGCCACCCCGACGGTCGTCGGTGAGATCAAGCGGCACTTCCGGGACAAGGGCTGGGCGGTGCGGGTGCCGCGGCGGCTGCAGGAGCTGCGGCTGGCGCTCACCACGGCGACGGCCGAGCTGTCCCAGCTGCACGGCCGCTCCCCCACGGTGCACGAGCTGGCCGAGAAACTCGCCATCTCCGAGGAGGAGGTCCTGGAGGGCCTGGAGTCGGCCAACGCCTACTCCACGCTGTCGCTGGACGTCCCCGACACCGACGACGAGTCCCCGGCGGTCGCGGACACCCTCGGCGCCGAGGACGAGGCGCTGGAGGGCGTGGAGTACCGCGAGTCGCTGAAGCCGCTGCTGGAGGACCTTCCGCCGCGCGAGAAGCGCATCCTGCTGCTGCGCTTCTTCGGCAACATGACCCAGTCCCAGATCGCGCAGGAGGTCGGCATCTCCCAGATGCACGTCTCCCGGCTGCTGGCCCGCACCCTGGCCCAGCTGCGCGAGAAGCTCCTCGTGGAGGAGTAACAACACCCGGACAGGGGCCGCCCGGCCACCCCACCTGGCCCCTCCCGCCCGTCCCGGACACCGCACGGCCACAGCCACGTGCCCCGGGACACGGCCCCGGCCCCTCCACCACGTCTACGGTCCCTCACGACGCGCACCGCCCCCAGGGTTCCCACGGGACCGACCGGGACGTCACACGGCTACCGCCGCCCGGCCCCTTCCAGGCCTCCACCACGGCTGCGGTCTCTCGTGACGCGCACCACCCCCAGGGCTCCCACAGCACCGACCGGGACGCCACACGGCTACCGCCACACGGCCCCTCCCGGGCCTCCACCACGGCGGTCCCTCACGACGCGCACCACCCCCAGGGCTCCCACGGCACCGACCGGGACGCCACACGGCTACTGCCACACGGCTACTGCCGCCGGCCACCGGACACAGCCCCGGCCTCCGCCACCGCCGCCCAACCCTCACGGCGCGCACATGGCCCTCGGCCCTCCCGGCCCCGGCCCGGACATCACACGGCTGCCGCCGCCCGGCCCCGCCTCTCCCGGACCCGGCCCGGATCCGCGCGGCCACAGTCACGCGCATGCACGGACACCCTCCGGAACCTCCGTACTGCTGCCTGATGCTCACGACCGCTGCCCGATCCTCACGGCGGGCACCGCCCGGCACAAAGGTGCGCTCGGACGCGTCGTACGTACTGCGACCGCTCGACTCTGCCGGGGCCGGGGCCGGGGCCGGGTCGGGCCCGGACACCGTGCCGACGCGGCCCCGCTCGGCCCTCCGAGCGAGGCCCGGGCTCCTTCGCTGCTACTGCTGTCCGGACTCGCGGGCGCGGCCCGGGCCCTTGATGCCGAGGGCCCGGGTGGTGGCCGGGTTGACGAGCAGGACCAGTGCGAGGACCGCCACGACGGCGAGCGCGGCGCCGGCCGGGATGGCCACGCTGTCGGCCTGGAGCAGGCTGTAGGCGACGGGCAGCGCCATGATCTGGGTGATCACCGCGGGGCCCCGGCTCCAGCTGCGCCGCAGCAGCAGCCCACGGGCGGCCAGCAGCGGCAGCAGCGCGAGCACCAGCACGGTGACCCCGGCGGTGACGGCCTGCTGCCGGTCGTCGCCCGTGACACCGAGGACGAGCAGCCAGACGCCGCCGACGAGCAGCGCGAGCCCCTCCAGCGCGCACAGGGCGGCCGCGTAGGTCAGCCGCCGCGGGCGGGGTCCGGCGGCGGTGTCCGTGGTCTCGGGGGCGGGGTTCTGCTGACTGCTCACGCCATGAAGGGTAGCCCTCGCGGCAGGGGCCGCCGTGTCCAGGCTCACGCCCGGCTCTCTTACCCGATCCCTACCTCGGCCTGGGCCGAGTACCACCCAGTAGGTACGCTGCACCCCATGCGTGCACTTCTCGTGGTCAACCCGGCGGCTACCACCACAAGCGCACGTACGCGCGATGTCCTGATCCACGCGCTCGCCAGCGAGATGAAGCTGGACGCGGTCACCACGGAGTACCGCGGCCACGCGCGCGACCTGGGCCGGCAGGCCGCGGACAGCGCGGACGTCGACCTGGTCGTGGCCCTCGGCGGCGACGGCACGGTCAACGAGGTCGTCAACGGCCTGCTGCACCGGGGCCCCGATCCCGAGCATCTGCCGCGTCTCGCCGTGGTGCCCGGCGGCTCCACCAACGTCTTCGCCCGCGCCCTGGGCCTGCCCAACGACGCCGTCGAAGCCACCGGAGCGATCCTGGACGCCCTGCGTGACGGCAGCGAGCGCACGGTCGGCCTCGGCCTGGCATCCGGGACCCCCGGCACCGACGACGCGGCGGTCCCCGAGCGCTGGTTCACCTTCAACGCCGGCCTCGGCTTCGACGCGGGCGTGGTCGGGCGCGTCGAACAGCAGCGGGAGCGCGGCAAGAAGTCGACGCACGCGCTGTACGTACGGCAGGTGGTCCGCCAGTTCCTCGGCGAGCCCAACCGCCGGCACGGTTCGATCACGCTCGAACGGCCCGGCGAGGACCCGGCCGGCGATCTGGTGGTGGCCATAGTGTCGAACACCTCACCGTGGACGTATCTGGGCAATCGCCCGATGTACACATCCCCCAAGGCGTCGTTCGACACGGGGCTCGATGTGCTCGGTCTCAGCCGCCTGTCCACGGCCGCGGTTGCCCGGTATGGCACCCAGTTGCTCACTTCGTCCCCGGAGCGCGGACCCAAAGGCCGGCACGCGCTCTCGCTGCACGATCTGAGCCGGTTCACCTTGCATTCGAAGGTGCCGCTCCCCTTGCAGATGGACGGTGACCACCTGGGACTGCGCACAAGCGTGACGTTCACAGGCGTACGCCGTGCACTGCGTGTGATTGTGTGAGTGGAAGAGGCCAAAGTCCTTTCACTCGAACGTTTAGGCCAGGATCCACCCCATGGAAGTACGGCTGTGACCTAGTCGACACCGAGGAATCAAAAAAAACTTTCCGGAAGGGGTTGTATCCGCCGCCGAGGTTTGCGAGTCTCTACATGGCGATCGGGGCGGCCCACCACAGCGGGCCCCAGAGATCGCCGGAACCCCTCTTCAAACCACAGGACCACGTCAGGGAAACCTGGCGGTCGGCCCTTCACTTGTTGAGGGATTCGTGAAAGCGTTCACATTCACAAGCACCTAGCACGTAATACCAAGGAGAGGTAGCAGCCATGGACTGGCGTCACAACGCCGTTTGCCGCGAGGAAGACCCCGAGCTCTTCTTCCCCATCGGCAACACCGGTCCTGCGCTGCTGCAGATCGAGGAAGCCAAGGCCGTCTGCCGTCGCTGCCCGGTGATCGAGCAGTGTCTGCAGTGGGCGCTCGAGTCCGGTCAGGACTCCGGCGTCTGGGGTGGTCTCAGCGAGGACGAGCGCCGCGCGATGAAGCGCCGCGCCGCCCGCAACCGGGCTCGTCAGGCCTCCGCCTGACCACAGCCACCCCGCTGACAGCCTGAGCTTGGCGGCGCGTACAGCGAGTACGCATCTCCCGCCCCCGAGCCGCAGCGCGCAGTACCCCCGATGCTCCCCCGGGCTCTCCGAGCAGGGGGTACCCCCCTCGAGATGATCGAGACGGGCAGCACGAGCGACTAGCCCCGGACCGTCCACGGTCCGGGGCTCTTTGCTGTGCACGGCAGCACAGGGCGGGAACTGCTCGCGCGCCCGACCGACCACCCGTGCGCCGACCACCCGCGCGCCGCGCGCGCTACGTGCCGTGCCGACCGCGCTACGTGCCGCGCCCGACGGACCACCTGCGCGCCGGCGTGCTACTTCTGTGTGCGGACCGGGATGTCGAGGATCACCCGCGTGCCGCGCTCCGGGGCGGGCACCATGTCGAAGGTGCCGCCCAACTCGCCCTCGACCAGGGTGCGTACGATCTGCAACCCGAGGTTGCCGGAGCGGTGCGGGTCGAAGTCCTCGGGCAGGCCCACCCCGTCGTCCTGGACGGTGACCAGCAGCCGGGTCTCGCGCGTGGTGCCGCCGCGCACCGCGGAGACCTCGACCGAGCCGGTGTCCCCCTCACGGAAACCGTGCTCCAGGGCGTTCTGGAGGATCTCGGTCAGCACCATCGACAGCGGGGTGGCGACCTCGGCGTCCAGGATCCCGAACCTCCCGCTGCGCCGGCCGGTGACCCGGCCCGGCGAGATCTCCGCCACCATCGCCAGCACCCGGTCGGCGATCTCGTCGAACTCCACGCGCTCGTCCAGGTTCTGCGACAGCGTCTCGTGCACGATCGCGATCGACCCGACCCGGCGCACCGCCTCCTCCAGCGCTTCCCGGCCGCGCTCGGACTCGATGCGCCGGGCCTGGAGCCGGAGCAGGGCCGCGACGGTCTGGAGGTTGTTCTTGACCCGGTGGTGGATCTCCCGGATGGTGGCGTCCTTGGTGATCAACTCGCGTTCACGGCGGCGCAGTTCGGTGACGTCCCGGAGCAGGACCAGCGAACCGATGCGTGTGCCCTTGGGTTTGAGCGGGATCGCCCGGAACTGGATCACCCCGTCATGGGCCTCGATCTCGAACTCGCGGGGCGCCCAGCCGCTGGCCAGCTTGACCAGCGCCTCGTCCACCGGGGCCCGGGACGGGGCGAGTTCGGCCGTGGTCTCGCCGAGGTGCTGGCCGACGAGGTCGGCGGCGAGGCCGAGGCGGTGGTACGCGGACAGCGCGTTCGGCGACGCGTACTGGACGATTCCGTCGGCGTCCAGCCGGATCAGCCCGTCGCCGACCCGCGGCGAGGCGTCCATGTCGACCTGCTGGTCCGGGAACGGGAAGGAGCCGGCCGCGATCATCTGCGCCAGGTCGGAGGCGCTCTGCAGATACGTCAGCTCCAGCCGGCTCGGGGTGCGCACGGTGAGCAGGTTGGTGTTGCGTGCGATGACGCCGAGGACGCGTCCCTCGCGACGGACCGGGATGGACTCGACGCGGACCGGGACCTCCTCGCGCCACTCCGGGTCCCCCTCGCGCACGATCCGGCCCTCGTCGAGCGCCGCGTCCAGCATCGGGCGGCGGCCGCGCGGCACGAGGTGACCGACCATGTCGTCCTGGTAGGACGTCGGGCCGGTGTTGGGCCGCATCTGGGCGACGGAGACGTAGCGGGTGCCGTCCAGGGTGGGGACCCACAGGACCAGGTCGGCGAAGGAGAGGTCGGAGAGCAGCTGCCACTCCGAGACCAGCAGGTGGAGCCACTCGAGGTCGGAGTCGTCGAGGGCGGTGTGCTGGCGTACGAGTTCGTTCATGGAGGGCACGTCTGCGAGCGTACCCGGACGTTTGTACGGTCCTGAAATGTGCGGCGCCGTACGACTCCCCCGGGGCCACGGACCCCTCAAGACACCCGCGGGCCGCGGCGCCTGGGAGGGACCCTCAACCCTCCCGGCACCGCAGCCCGGAGCAGTATCGGCCGTGGGGTGTGCGGTCCCGGTCGGCCGAAGGATGAGGAGCCGGGGCAGTCAGGGCAGAGAGCACCGGTTCCTCGGTCCGTCCTCCTGTGCGGGGAAGACGGAGGTTCATGCGTGCACATCATGCGCGCGGACGGTGCCGCGCGTTCCGCTGTTCGACTTCTCCTCGATTGTGGACTAGACCAGTTGCGCCTGTCCATGTACGGGAAGGAGTTCGTTGTTGTTTCTTCATCGAGCCGCCGTACCGGGACGGGCCCGGCCGGCCGGGTGACGGGGTCTCCCACCACCCACCGGTGCAGCCTAGCCCGCCCAGCTCAGCCACGGGGCCAGATGGCCATGGCGATTTCCGCGAGTGCCTCCAGTTCCTCCCGGCTCGCGCCGTCGCGCGCCTGCTGGGACATGCCCTGGATCAGCGCCCCGACATACCGGGCGAGCGCGCGGGCCTCGATGTCCGGGGGCAGCTCCCCCGCGGCGACATCGGCCCTTATACGGCTCTCGAAGGCGGCGATGTTGGCATTGCGCCGCTCCCGCAGCAACTCCTCGACCTCCGGCGTCGTGCAGTTGGTCGCGGCGTGGATGACCAGGCAGCCGTGCGGGTGGCCCGGGTCGGTGTACTCGACGGCCGCCTCCCGCAGGGTGCGCTGCACGGCGGCCCGTGCGGTGGGCTCCTCGGCCAGGGCGCGGTCGCCGAAGGCGCCGTAGCGCTCGCCGTACTCGCGCACGACCTCGGCGAAGAGGGCCTGCTTGTCACCGAAGGCCGCGTAGAGGCTGGGGGCGCCGATGCCCATGACGCGGGTGAGGTCGGAGACGGAGGTGGCCTCGTACCCGCGCTCCCAGAAGGCGAGGAGCGCCTTCTCCAGCGCGGTCGCCCGGTCGAAGGAACGGGGGCGGCCGCGCCGCCGCGCCCCGGCCTCGCCCGGCCCGCCCGCCACGACCTGCTCTTTCGGCTCCTGCTTCGCCACCATGGGGCGATTTTATAGCGGACGCTAGAGAAATGTCAGCGGCCTGTTGTACGGTCTTTTTGTAGCGACCGCTAGGGAAATGCGAGGCGTTGACATGCGTACGGACCTGCGCACCGGCACCCCCACGGGCACGAGCGAGGAAGCGGGCGGGGGCACGGCTGCCCTCGCGGGCAGGACGGCACTGGTCACGGGCGGCGGCCGGGGCATCGGGCGAGGCATCGCCGAGCGACTGGCCCGGGACGGGGCGCGGGTCGCCGTGCACTACGGCAGCAACGAGACGGCGGCGAAGGAGACGGTCGCCGCGATCGAGGCGGCGGGCGGTTCGGCGTTCGCGATCGGCGTCGAGCTGGGGCGGCCCGGCGACGCCGAGGCGCTGTGGGAGGCGTTCGACCGGCACGCGGACGGCCTGGACATCCTGGTGAACAACGCCGGCATCGGCACGGCACGACCGATCGAGGAGATCGACGAGCAGGAGTACGACCGGGTCTTCGCGGTCAACGTGAAGGCGCCGTTCTTCCTCGTCCGCCAGGGCCTGGGGCGGCTGCGCGACGGCGGCCGGGTCATCAACGTCTCCTCCGGCCTCGCCCGCACCGCGGTGATGCCGGACAAGGTGGCCTACGCCATGACCAAGGGCGCCCTGGACGTGTTCACCCGGGACCTGTCGAAGGTGCTGGGGCCCCGTGGGATCACGGTCAACTCGGTGGCCCCGGGCATCATCGACACGGACAACACGTCCGGACTGCTGCACGGCACACCCGACGGCTGGGCGCGAGCGGCGGCGATATCGGCCCTCGGCAAGGTGGGCTCGCCGGCCGATGTGGCGGACGTGGTGGCCTTCCTCGCCTCGGACGCCGGACGGTGGGTGACGGGCAGCTGGGTGGACGCGACGGGAGGTTCACTGACCTAGGAACGGGCCGCCTTCGGCAGGGCGACGACCGTCTGCGACACGAAGAACGACCGGGTCGCGGGAGCGGTGGCCATGCCCCGCGAGATGGCCGCGCCGAGAGCGCCGCGAGGGGCCATTCTGCTAGATTGGTCT
The DNA here is from genome assembly GCF_040628575.1 of Streptomyces sp. NPDC006393. Taxonomy (NCBI): domain Bacteria; kingdom Bacillati; phylum Actinomycetota; class Actinomycetes; order Kitasatosporales; family Streptomycetaceae; genus Streptomyces; species Streptomyces sp. NPDC006393. The sequence goes on along the minus strand of NZ_JBEXZD010000069.1, from coordinate 15,774 downwards.
AAACCACATGGCCCTCGTTACCGGGCCCGGTCCTCTTCTCGGCTCTCCTCAGATCGGCAGGCCCACCGTGGAAGTTGTCATCGTTCCGGACGCCAGAGCGGGCGGCGAGCTCATCGCCGAGGCCATGGCGCAGCTGCTGCGGCGCAAGCCCGGCGCCCTACTCGGCGTGGCCACGGGTTCCACCCCGCTGCCCGTCTACGAGGCGCTGGCGGCCAAGGTGCGCTCCGGTGCCGTGGACACCTCGCGGGCGCGGATCGCCCAGCTCGACGAGTACGTGGGGCTCCCCGCCGACCACCCCGAGTCCTACCGCTCCGTCCTGCGCCGTGAGGTGCTGGAGCCGCTCGGCATCGGGATGGACGCGTTCCTCGGCCCCGACGGCACCGCCGAGGACGTGCAGGCGGCGTGCGAGGCGTACGACAGGGTGCTGGCCGAGGCCGGCGGCGTGGACCTGCAACTGCTGGGCATCGGGACCGACGGGCACATCGGTTTCAACGAGCCGTGCTCCTCGCTCGCCTCGCGGACGCGGATCAAGACGCTGACCGAGCAGACCCGCGTGGACAACGCGCGCTTCTTCGAGGACGACGTCGACCAGGTGCCGCACCACGTCATCACCCAGGGCATCGGAACCATCCTGGAGGCCCGGCACCTGGTGCTGCTGGCCACCGGCGAGGGCAAGGCCGACGCGGTGGCCGCGACCGTCGAGGGACCGGTCGCCGCCGTCTGCCCGGCCTCCGCCCTCCAGCTGCACCCGCACGCCACGGTCGTCGTCGACGAACCCGCCGCCGCCAAGCTGAAGCTCGCCGACTACTTCCGTCACACCTACGCCAACAAGCCGGAGTGGCAGGGCATCTAGCGTCCTCGTGCACACATGAAGCGCGAAGGCGCCGGCCATCCGGAGGGGGTGACCGGCGCCTTCGCCGTAGAGGCCGACCGAGGAGTGCCGCGGCAGCGACCGGACAGGTGCGACGGCTGCCGACGACCGGACGGGCGCCGTGCCGCGGCAGCATCCCGGGGCCAGGGGCCGCCCTCGCGGCAGCGACGAGGCCGATGACGCCACTCCCCTGGCAGCGACCAGCCCGTGCCCGCCGTACCCTGCCGTGCCGCGGCAGCGACCAACGACCGATGCCGCATCGCGGCAGCGACGGGCCCGGTCCCGCGCGGCGACGCGATCCGACGCGACCAGGGGCAGCCGCAGGTCCCGCGTCACGCCGCCGCAGTCGTGGAGCCGGCCGGTGGGACCACCGCGACAACGCTGTCACGGGTCGCGGTGGTGTCCGGTCATGCGCCCGCGATCACCTCGGCCGCCGCCCGGCCGCAGACGCGGGCGGCGCCGTGGGTGGCCAGGTGGAGGGCTCCTCGGGGGGTTGCCTGGGGGACGCCCATCTCGACGACGATCGTGTCGGGGCGGGCCTTGAGGACCACATCGAGGGCGGACGCCATCCAGGGGTGGCGGTGCTCGTCGCGGACGACGGCCACCACGCGCCGGGCGCCGGCCGCCTCCAGGACCGCACGGCCCGCGTCGTCACCGGTGAAGCTGCCGGTCTCCGTGCCGGGCAGGAGACGGAAGAGCTCCGCGGCCACGCCCCACGGGGTCTCGTCGCCGACGGCGATGTTGGCGACGGGGGTGAGGGCGGCGACGTAGGGCGGCTCGGTGAGGGGGGTGAAGGACTCGGTGACGGTGACCCGCAGCGCGCGGCGGGCGGCCCGCAGCCCGACCTCCGCGTCGGCGGCGGCCCGCGACGCCGTCGTGGCGGTCGTGGTCCAGCGGGCCAGGGAGCGCACCCGTTCGGCCGCGTCCGCGAGCCGTTCCTCGGGGAGTTCGCCGGAGCGGACCGCCGCGACCAGGGCGTCGCACAGGCTGCGTACGATCCCCTCGTCCGCGAGGCCGCCGCCCACGCAGATCGCGTCGGCGCCGGCGGCGATGGCGAGGACGCTGCCCCGCTCGATGCCGTAGGTGTCCGCGATGGCCCGCATCTCCATGCCGTCGGTGACGATCAGGCCGTCGTAGCCCATCTCGCCGCGCAGCAGCTCCGTGAGCACTCGGTGGGACAGGGTGCCCGGGCGGTCCGGGTCCAGCGCGGGGACCAGGATGTGGGCGCTCATCACCGCCTTGGTGCCGGCGGCGATCGCCGCGCGGAACGGGGCCAGTTCGCGCGCCTGGAGCACATCGGTGTCCACGTCGATGCGGGGCAGTGCGTGGTGGGAGTCGACCGCGGTGTCGCCGTGGCCGGGGAAGTGCTTGGTGCAGGCGGCGACGCCCGCGGACTGAAGGCCGGTGACGTAGGCGGCGGTGTGCCGCGCGGCCAGCTCGGTGGAGGCGCCGAAGGAGCGGACGCCGATGACCGGGTTGTCCGGGTTGGAGTTGATGTCGGCCGAGGGCGCCCAGTTGAAGTCGACCCCGCACTCGGCGAGCCGCCTGCCGAGTTCGTGGGCCACGGCCCGGGTCAGCTCCACGTCGTCCACCGCACCGAGTGCGTGGTTGCCGGGGAAGCTGGAGCCCGTGCGCACCTCCAGGCGGGTGACGTCGCCGCCCTCCTCGTCGATGGCGACCAGGACGTCCTCGCGCTCGGCGCGCAACTGGGCGGTCAGCTCCGCCAGTTGTTCGGGGGAGGTGATGTTGCGGCCGAACAGGCCGACCGAGGCCAGGCCCTCGCCGAGGCGCCGCAGCAGCCAGTCGGGGGCGGTGGTGCCGGTGAAGCCGGGCTGGAGGACCGTCAGCGCGTCGCGCGTGACGTCGTCCTTCTTGCCATGGGACGCAGTGGTGCCGCTGGCGGTTGTCGTCATCTGGTGGCGTTATCCCTTCACGGCGCCCGCGGTCAGGCCCGCGGCCATCTTGCGCTGGACGAGGAGGAACAGGACGACGATGGGGACGGCCATCATGGTGGCTCCGGCCATCATCGGGGCGTACTCGGTGCCGTGCTTGGTGGTGAAGTTGCCGAGCCAGACGGTGGCGGTCTGGTTTTCCTGGCTCAGCAGCATCAGGGCGTAGATGTACTCGTTCCAGGCCTGGATGAAGCCGTAGACCGAGGTGGCGACCATGCCGGGGGCGAGCAGCGGGAAGACCACCCGGATGAAGGCGCCGGTGCGGGAGCACCCGTCGACCATGGCCGCCTCCTCCAGCTCCTTGGGGATGTTGACGATGAAACCGCGCAGCGTCCACACCGTGAAGGGGAGGATGAAGGTCAGGTAGGTGATGATCAGGCCGGTCAGCTTGTCGTACTGGCCCAGGTCGTTCAGCAGCAGGAAGACCGGGATGATCATGGCGACCAGCGGCACCATCTGCACCGCCAGGATGCCCACGATCACGATCTTGCGGCCGCGGAAGGCGAACCGGGAGATGGCAAGTGCGGCCAGCGTGCCGACCACCATGCCGATCACCACCACCGACAGCGACACGATCAGGCTGCGGCCGACCGGGCCCCAGAAGTCGGCGATGTCCAGTGCGCGCTTGAAGTTGTCCAGGGTGATCCCGGTCGGCAGCAGGCTCGGGTCCGGGTCGATGGCGTCGTTGGCCGGCTTGAACGCCGTGTTGAGCATCCAGTAGAGGGGGAAGCCGGCGACGAGGAAGACGAGAAGGCCGAGCAGGTTCCAGCCGAGCTTCGACGTGCGGCGGCGGACCGGAGTGGCGGCGGTACCCGTGCCGCTCATGCTGCTCATTCGACTTCTCCGATCTTCAGCATCTGGCGCATGTAGACGGCGACCACGCCCAGCAGCAGCAACACGGTGATCAGGGCGATCGCCGAGCCCTGCGCGTAGTCGTTGACCACGAAGGCCCGGTCGTAGGAGTAGGTGTTGAGGATCTGGAACTCCGCCTCGGGGTGGCCGTTGCGCATGACGAACACCTGGGGGAAGACGCCCATGTCCCAGATCACCGACAGGGTCGTGAGCATCACGATGATCGGCTTGAGGACGGGCAGGGTGACGTGGCGGAAGACGCCCCACGAACCCGCACCGTCCAGCCGCGCGGCCTCCTCGAGCTCCTTGGGCACCTGGGTCAGACCCGCACTGAGCGTGATGACCACGAAGGGCACCGCGCCCCAGACCACCAGCAGCGTGATCACGGCCAGGCCTTCGGGGCCGCTGGCGAACCAGTTGTGGCCGACCATGTCGATACCCGGCAGCTTGCTGAGCAACGCGTTGAAGACGCCGTAGTCGGAGTCGAAGAGCCACTTGAAGACGGTGGTGGCCACGATGACGGGCATGCCCCAGCTGGCCACCAGCACGATGTTGATCAGGGTCTTCATCCAGCCCGAGACCCGCTGCAGCAGCAGCGCGAGCGCCATGCCGCCGACCATGGTGAGGACCACGCAGGCGGCGGCGAAGACGACCGTGCGCAACACGACGGACCAGAACTCGCCGTCGGTGAGCACGCCCGTGAAGTTGGAGAAGCCGACCCAGTCGGGCGACTGGAAACCCCACAGCTGCGGCTGGCCGAACTTCTGGAAGGACAGCATGACCAGTCGCGCCAGCGGATAGGCCATGACGAGGGCCAGGATCAGCAGGCAGGGCGCGAGCAGCAGCCAGGGGGTCGCCGCCCCGCCCGCTGTCCGCTCTCTGCGTGGCCGGCCCGGGACGGCCGGTGGCGGCGCCTGCCGCGGTGGCGGCGCCTTGGCGGGGGTGGTCGTGTCTGCGGCACTCATCGCGCGCTCCTCAGCGGTCCCTCAGGTCGTACAAAGGCATAGCCCTGCACGGCCGCGCGGGAGCCGGACCCCTGCGCGACCGTGCGCGTGGCAGGGCCCCGCCCGGTGGCGGAACCCTGCGCCGGTCACTTCGTGTTGATGACCTTGTCGATCGCGGCGTCCGCTTCCTTGGCGGCGTCCTGGACCGACTTCTTGCCGGTGCCGATGTTCTGCAGCATGGTCTGCAGCACCTGGGCCTTCTCGACCTGGCCCCAGCCCGGGGCCATCGGGACGAACCAGTTGGACTCGGCGGCGGTGGCCGGGACGGCGGTCTTCGGGTCGTTCTTCAGCGTCGCGAGGTCGGTCTTGTTGTTGGGCAGGTTGCCCTTGGCGATCAGACCCTTCTGGCCGGAGGGGCCGGTGAAGGCGTTGATCCACTCGGCGGCCAGCCCCTGCGCCTTGGACTTCACCGGGATGGCGAGGTCGCTGCCGCCCAGGAACACCGGCATGTTCTTGCCGGACGGGCCGGGCATCACGAAGTTCTCGTTGTTGTCCTTGAGCTTGCCGGTCTTGTCGTTCTTCGGGTCGGCGGCGGTCGCACCCTCCCACGCGGCGCCGAAGATCATGCCGGACTTGCCCTGGCCGTAGACGATGTAACGGTCGGACTCGTCCTTGGTCTTGTCGCCGTGCATGTACTTGTCGATCACGTTCTTGAACTCGGTCAGACCCTTGATCGACTCGGGCGAGGAGAGGCTGGCCTTCCACTGACCGCCCTCCTGCTTGGCGATGGAGCCGCCGGCGTCGAAGACGAAGGACATGGCCGCGTACCAGTCGCGGGTGGGCTGGTACCAGGCGTTGAACTTGTCGCCCTGCTTCTTCTGGACCTTGTCCAGGTCGGCGGTGAGCTCCTGGTAGGTCTTCGGCGTCGACTTGACGCCGGCCGCGGTGAAGACGTCCTTGCGCCAGTTGGCGACACGGCCACCCGCGTAGTAGGGGACGCCGTAGGTCTTGCCGTCGTAGGTCACGGAGGCCTTGAGGCCGTCGAGCCAGGCGGAGGCGTTGTCGAACTTCGCCGGGTCGACCGGAGCGAAGGCGCCCTTGACCATGTACCCGAGCATCTCGGTGTTGCCCATCTCGACCACGTCGGGGGCCTTGTCGGTGGCGAGGACCGCGTCCAGCTTGGTGTTCTTGTCCGGCCAGCCGTAGTACTCGTGCTTGATCTTCAGGCCGGGGTGCTTCTTCGTCACCGCGTCGTCGGCCGCCTTGACCAGCTCCGGCCAGTTGTTCTGAGCGTCGACGGTGAGCCAGACGGTCAGCTCCTTGGCGTCCGCCCCCTTGTCGGAGCCCCCGTCCTTCTTGTCACTCCCGCACGCGGCGATGGAAACCATCATGCCCGCGATACCGATCGCGGCAACCAGCTTGCGCTTCACGCCACCCTCCTCAGGGATGCCACAAACCCCCCTGCCTCCCCGCGGTTGAGCGACGGTCGAGCGTCAGCGCACACCGCCCTTGGGGCCGGGACCTGGACCAATGGTGTAGACCAGTAGGGGGAGCTTGGCCCAGACCAATAGGGCTGTCAAGGGTGCGCCGACCCGCTCAGCTGGTCCGTTATGGGACCGCGATATGCAGGGACCTTTCATTGCTCATCCGGTCAAACGGATGCCGCGATTCCTCTCGTTCGGCGGTGGACCACGGGGAGCCATCTCCGCTTCTCCGTACGCCGGTTCGCGTGAACCACCGCCCCACCCGACGGAAGATGGACTAGACCAGCGGGGGTCACGACGGTATACAGAGGAGATCACGGAGCGTGCGGGTGGCCACCCGACACACGAAGCCGTGCCACGATGTGAGCCGTGGCCGATGGGATGTCGGTCGCTTCGGCACTGGAGCCGGGAAGGCAGAGCATGAGCACCGACGTCAGCAGTGCGGAGAACGAGGGTGGGGCGACCGTCCGTACCGCGCGCGTGCCCAAGTACTACCGCCTGAAGAAGCACCTGCTCGACATGACCCAGACGCAGGCGCCCGGGACGCCGGTCCCGCCCGAGCGGACACTGGCGGCCGAGTTCGACACCTCGCGCACGACGGTGCGCCAGGCGCTGCAGGAACTGGTGGTCGAGGGCCGGCTGGAGCGCATCCAGGGCAAGGGCACCTTCGTCGCCAAGCCCAAGGTGTCCCAGGCGCTGCAACTGACCTCGTACACCGAGGACATGCGCGCCCAGGGCCTGGAGCCGACCTCGCAGCTCCTCGACATCGGCTACATCACCGCCGACGACCGCCTCGCGGACCTGCTCGACATCACCGCCGGCGGGCGCGTGCTGCGCATCGAGCGGCTGCGCATGGCCAACGGCGAGCCCATGGCCATCGAGACCACCCACCTGTCGGCCAAGCGCTTCCCGGCGCTGCGCCGCAGCCTGGTGAAGTACACCTCCCTCTACACCGCCCTCGCCGAGGTCTACGACGTCCACCTCGCCGAGGCCGAGGAGACCATCGAGACCTCCCTGGCCACGCCGCGCGAGGCGGGCCTGCTCGGCACCGACGTGGGCCTGCCGATGCTGCTGCTCTCCCGCCACTCCCTGGACCGGACGGGCCAGCCCGTGGAGTGGGTGCGCTCGGTCTACCGCGGGGACCGCTACAAGTTCGTGGCACGCCTGAAGCGGCCCGCGGACTGATGCCGGCGGCCTGACCTGGCGGTCGGCCCGCGGGCCGACCCCTAACCGTTATACGGACAAGGGGTTCCGCATCGCGCCACCGTGACCTAGATTGCCTGCGCATTACACGGGTGATCAGCGAACGATCACGGTGCTCAGCGAGGGGACGGAGCCGCACATGTCAGATGCCCCAGAAGTCGGCAGAGGGACGGTGACACCCATACGGGTCGTCATCGGGCTCTGCCTCGTCGCGCCGTTCGTGGCGATGCTGTGGGTCGGTTCGTACGCCAAGACGGATCCCACGTTCATCGGCATCCCGTTTTTCTACTGGTATCAGATGCTGTGGGTGATCATCTCCACCGCACTGACGATGATCGCCTACCGGCTCTGGCAGCACGACCAGCGCAGCCGTAGGACGGGTGCTCCCGCGAAGGGCGGTGCGGCGGAATGAAGGACGGCGTGAACGGCGTCGCGCTCGGCGTCTGCATCTTCTTCTTCGTCCTGGTCACCGTCATGGGCTTCCTCGCCGCCCGCTGGCGCCGGGCCGAGAACGAGCACAGCCTCGACGAGTGGGGCCTGGGCGGCCGGTCGTTCGGCACCTGGATCACCTGGTTCCTGCTCGGCGGCGACCTGTACACGGCGTACACCTTCGTGGCCGTACCGGCGGCGATCTACGCGACCGGCGCGGCCGGCTTCTTCGCGGTGCCGTACACGATCCTGGTCTACCCGCTGATCTTCACCTTCCTGCCCCGCCTGTGGTCGGTCTCGCACAAGCACGGGTACGTGACGACCTCGGACTTCGTGCGCGGCCGGTTCGGCTCCAAGGGCCTGTCGCTGGCCGTGGCGCTCACCGGCATCCTGGCGACGATGCCGTACATCGCCCTCCAGCTCGTCGGCATCCAGGCCGTGCTGGACGTGATGGGCGTCGGCGGCGGCGAGAACACCAACTGGTTCGTGAAGGACCTGCCGCTGCTGATCGCCTTCGGCGTGCTGGCGGCGTACACCTACTCGTCGGGTCTGCGCGCTCCGGCGCTGATCGCGTTCGTGAAGGACGCGCTCATCTACATCGTCATCGCGGTCGCGATCATCTACATCCCGATCAAGCTGGGCGGGTTCGACGACATCTTCGCGAAGGCGGGCGACGCGTTCAGCCAGGTCAACCCGGCCACCGGCAAGCCGCGCGGCGCCCTCGCCCCGCCCGAGGCGGGCCAGTGGACCTACGCCACGCTGGCCCTGGGCTCCGCGCTCGCGCTGTTCATGTACCCGCACTCGATCACCGCGACGCTGTCCTCGCGCAGCCGTGAGGTGATCCGCCGCAACACCACGATCCTGCCGCTGTACTCGCTGATGCTGGGCCTGCTCGCGCTGCTGGGCTTCATGGCGATCGCGGCGGGCGTGAAGGTGCAGAACGGCCAGCTGGCCATTCCGCAGCTGTTCGAGAACATGTTCCCGGACTGGTTCGCCGGGATCGCCTTCGCGGCGATCGGCATCGGCGCGCTGGTGCCCGCGGCCATCATGTCGATCGCGGCCGCGAACCTGTTCACCCGCAACATCTACAAGGACTTCATCAAGCCGAACGCGACGGCGCAGGAGGAGACCCGGGTCTCCAAGATCGTGTCGCTGCTGGTGAAGGTGGGCGCGCTGGTCTTCGTCCTGACCATGGACAAGACGGTCGCCATCAACTTCCAGCTGCTCGGCGGCATCTGGATCCTGCAGACCTTCCCGGCCCTGGTCGGCGGCCTGTTCACCCGCTGGTTCCACCGCTGGGCGCTGCTCGCCGGCTGGGCGGTCGGCATGGTCTACGGCACGGTCGCGGCCTACGGGGTCGCCTCGCCGACGCAGAAGCACTTCGGCGGCTCGGCCAAGGAGATCCCGGGCATCGGCGAGATCGGCTACATCGGCATGACGGCGTTCGTGCTGAACGTGGTCGTCGCGGTGGTCCTGACCTTCGTCCTGAGGGCCGTCAAGGCTCCCGAGGGCGTCGACGAGACCAGACCGGAGGACTACACGGCGGACGCGGGCGAGCCGGGGGTCGCGGTGGAGCTGCCGCCGGCCACGGCGGGCAGCGCGCACTGACCGAACGCCTGTGACGTACGCCCCTCACCGGGCCGTCCGACGTACGCCTCTCACCAGGCCGCAGCGCCTCTCAGCGGGCCGCCGGAGAAATCCGGCGGCCCGTTGTCGTACCCGTCGTGCACACTCGGCCGCATGGACATCGTGATCAGGCCGGCGGAGCCCGGCGAGTACAGCACCCTCGGTGAGATCACCGCCCAGGCCTATCTGGGCGACGGGCTGCTCGACTTCGGGGAGAGCGACGAGTACCTCGGCGAACTGAGGGACGTGGCCAAGCGGGCCGCCGCCGCCGAGGTGCTGGTGGCCGTCGCGGAGGGCGGGGTGCTCGGCGGGGTCACCTTCGTGCCCTCCGGCGGCCCCATGGCCGACATCGCGAGGTCCGGCGAGGCCGAGATACGGATGCTGGCGGTCGCGCGGGCCGCGCGCGGCCGGGGCGCCGGCGAGGCCCTGGTGCGGGCCTGTCTGGACCGGGCACGGGCCACCGAGGGCTGTGTCCGCCTGGTGCTGTCCACCCAGCGCACCATGCACGCCGCTCATCGCATCTACGAACGCCTGGGCTTCGTCCGCAGCCCCGAGCGCGACTGGAACCCGCTCCCGCACCTCGACGACATCACGCTGCTCACCTACGAGTTGACGCTCTGACACGCTCCGCAGTCGCCACGACACAACATATGGGGGTGGCCCTCCCACCCGGCACAAGATGTATGCTCATGCTCGCTGTCGCCGCAGGGGAATCCGGTGCGAATCCGGAACTGTCCCGCAACGGTGTACTCGTCCGCGTATGCCCGCATGCCGTCATCTCCGGCTGCCCGTGTGCCGTCGTACGAGCGTCAGTCCGAGGACCTGCCGACAGTGCGCCCGGCCGTCCGGTCCGGGTGCCTGACGTCCGGGCCTCGCGGAATGGGCAAGTGGACGCGGCGCCGCGTGCGCTCGTGTGCTGCTGCCCCCTGCCCTCCATGAGGCCCCGTGCCGAGCGAGGGAGAGCCCCACGTGACCATCGCGCCAGCCGATCCGGCTTCAGCGACAGGTTCCATCACTGGCCTGGAGGCCGAAGGTCCCGGTGCCGCGCTGCTGCGGACCCTGACCGAGCTGACCGCCGACCTCCCCGACGCCGACCCGGGCCGGGTGGCCGCCGCCGCGCTGCGCGGCCGTTCGGCGCACGCCGACGAGGCGGAGCTGCGGGAACTGGCCACCGAGGCCGCCGCGGGGCTCATCTCCGAGGACCCCGCCTACTCGCGGCTGGCCGCCCGGCTGCTGACCCTCAGCATCCGCGCCGAGGCCGCCTCGCAGGGCGTCACGTCCTTCACCGGGTCCGTCGCCACAGGCCACCGCGAGGGGCTGATCGCCGACCGGACCGCCGCGTTCGTACGCCTGCACGCCGAGCGCCTGGACACCCTGGTCGACCCGGCCGCCGACGACCGCTTCGGCTACTTCGGCCTGCGCACCCTGCACAGCCGCTATCTGCTGCGCCACCCGCTCACCCGCAGGGTGATCGAGACGCCCCAGCACTTCATGCTGCGGGTCGCGAGCGGTCTGGCCGAGGACGACACCGCACGGTCGCTGGACGAAGTCGCGGCGCTCTACGGGCTCATGAGCCGCCTGGACTACCTCCCCTCCTCCCCCACGCTCTTCAACTCCGGCACCCGGCACCCCCAGATGTCGTCCTGCTACCTGCTCGACTCCCCGAAGGACGAGCTGGACAGCATCTACGAGCGCTACCACCAGGTCGCGCGTCTGTCCAAGCACGCCGGCGGCATCGGCATCGCCTACTCCCGCATCCGCTCGCGGGGTTCGCTGATCCGCGGCACCAACGGGCACTCCAACGGCATCGTGCCGTTCCTGAAGACCCTGGACGCCTCGGTGGCCGCCGTGAACCAGGGCGGCCGGCGCAAGGGCGCGGCGGCGGTCTACCTGGAGACCTGGCACTCCGACATCGAGGAGTTCCTGGAGCTGCGCGACAACACCGGCGAGGACGCCCGCCGCACCCACAACCTCAACCTCGCCCACTGGGTCCCGGACGAGTTCATGCGCCGGGTGAACGCCGACGAGCAGTGGTCGCTGTTCTCCCCGTCGGACGTGCCGGAGCTGGTGGACCTGTGGGGCGCGGAGTTCGACGCCGCGTACCGCAGGGCGGAGGCGGCCGGGCTGGCGAAGAAGACCATGCCCGCCCGGGACCTGTACGGCCGGATGATGCGCACCCTGGCGCAGACCGGCAACGGCTGGATGACCTTCAAGGACGCCGCCAACCGCACGGCGAACCAGACGGCGACCCCGGGCCATGTCGTCCACTCCTCCAACCTCTGCACGGAGATCCTGGAGGTCACCGACGACGGGGAGACGGCGGTCTGCAACCTGGGGTCCGTCAATCTGGGTGCCTTTGTCGACAAGGCGACCAACGATCTCGACTGGGAGCGCCTGGACGAGACGGTCCGCACCGCCGTCACCTTCCTGGACCGCGTGGTCGACATCAACTTCTACCCGACCGAGCAGGCGGGCCGCTCCAACGCCAGGTGGCGGCCCGTCGGCCTCGGTGCCATGGGCCTTCAGGACGTCTTCTTCAAGCTGCGCCTGCCCTTCGACTCCGCCGAGGCCAAGGCCCTGTCCACCCGCATCGCCGAGCGGATCATGCTCGCCGCGTACGAGGCGTCCGCCGGCCTGGCCGAGCGCAACGGCCCGCTGCCCGCCTGGGAGAAGACCCGCGCCGCCCGGGGCGTGCTGCACCCCGACCACTACGGCGTCGAGTTCGCGTGGCCGGAGCGCTGGGCCGCCCTGCGCGAGCGCGTCGCCGCCGTCGGCATGCGCAACGCGCTGCTTCTGGCCATCGCGCCCACCGCCACCATCGCGTCCATCGCGGGCGCCTACGAGTGCATCGAGCCGCAGGTCTCCAACCTGTTCAAGCGCGAGACGCTGTCGGGTGAGTTCCTCCAGGTCAACTCCTACCTGGTGCACGAACTGAAGGAGCTCGGCGTCTGGGACGCCCGCACCCGCGAGGCGCTGCGCGAGGCGAACGGCTCGGTGCAGGACTTCGCCTGGATCCCCGAGGAGGTACGGAGCCTGTACCGCACCGCGTGGGAGATCCCGCAGCGCGGACTGATCGACATGGCGGCGGCCCGGACCCCGTTCCTGGACCAGGCGCAGTCGCTGAACCTGTTCATGGAGACGCCGACCATCGGCAAGCTCTCCTCGATGTACGCCTACGCCTGGAAGCAGGGCCTGAAGACCACGTACTACCTGCGCTCCCGCCCGGCCACCCGCATCGCCCGCGCGGCCCGCGCCACCGCCACCGTCCCCGTCCAGCAGGTCGCCGACCCCGATGCGGTCGCCTGCTCCCTTGAGAACCCCGAGTCCTGCGAGGCCTGCCAGTGATGACCAGCACCACCGACCGCCCCAAGAACCTCCTCGATCCCGGCTTCGAGCTGACGCTCCGCCCGATGCGCTACCCCGACTTCTACGAGCGCTACCGGGACGCCATCAAGAACACCTGGACGGTGGAGGAGGTCGACCTGCACTCGGACGTCGCCGACCTCGCGAAGCTCACGCCCGCCGAGCAGCATCTGATCGGCCGCCTGGTCGCCTTCTTCGCGACCGGTGACTCGATCGTCGCCAACAACCTGGTGCTGACGCTGTACAAGCACATCAACTCGCCGGAGGCGCGGCTCTATCTGAGCCGGCAGCTGTTCGAGGAGGCCGTGCACGTCCAGTTCTACCTGACGCTGCTGGACACCTACCTGCCCGACCCGGACGACCGCGCCGCCGCCTTCGCGGCCGTCGAGAACATCCCCTCCATCCGAGAGAAGGCCGGGTTCTGCTTCAAGTGGATCAACGAGGTCGAGAAGCTCGAGCGCCTGGAGACCAGGGCCGACCGCCGGCGCTTCCTGCTCAACCTGATCTGCTTCGCCGCCTGCATCGAGGGCCTGTTCTTCTACGGCGCCTTCGCGTACGTCTACTGGTTCCGCAGCCGGGGCCTGCTGCACGGCCTGGCCACCGGCACCAACTGGGTGTTCCGCGACGAGACGATGCACATGTCGTTCGCCTTCGACGTGGTGGACACCGTCCGCAAGGAGGAGCCGGACCTCTTCGACGACGAGCTCGGGCGGCAGGTCACCGACATGCTGCGGGAGGCCGTCGAGGCCGAGCTTCAGTTCGCGCGCGACCTGTGCGGTGACGGCCTCCCGGGGATGAACACCGACTCGATGCGGCAGTACCTGGAGTGCGTGGCCGACCAGCGGCTGGCGAGGCTCGGCTTCGCTCCGGTGTACGGCTCGGAGAACCCCTTCTCCTTCATGGAGCTCCAGGGGGTTCAGGAGCTCACCAACTTCTTCGAGCGGCGTCCCTCGGCGTACCAGGTGGCGGTGGAGGGCACCGTCGACCTGGACGAGGACTTCTGAGCCTCCTTCTCCGCGCGGGCCTCCTGGGCCTCCCTGATCTGCCGGTCGATGCGCCGTTCGCGCACGATGCCGAGCACTGAGGGGAGGATCAGGAGGACCAGGATCCCCAGGGTGGCGGTCATTCCGATCAGGCCTTCGATCTGGTTTCCGTTCATGGACACCACTGTCGCGCCGCACACTCCTTACCGTCAGTGGCAGGACTGCCGTACACCTTCAAATTCCTGCCACTGGCGAGGCACACTGGGGACATGCTGCAGAACGTGGCCGCCGTCCTGCTGGACGGCGTGCATCCCTTCGAGCTCGGCGTCGTCTGCGAGGTCTTCGGCATCGACCGCAGCGACGAGGGGCTCCCGGTGTACGACTTCGCGGTGGTCTCGGCGGAGGGCCCGGCGCTGGGCACCCATGTGGGCGGCCTGAGCGTCAGCACGCCCTACGGACTCGACCGGCTCGACGAGGCGGACCTCATCGCGGTGCCCGCCGGGAGCGACTACGCCCGCAGGGAGTACCCGCCCGAGCTGCTGGACTCCCTGCGGCGCGCCGTGGACCGGGGCGCGCGGGTGCTGAGCGTGTGCTCGGGGGTCTTCGTGCTGGGCGCGGCCGGGCTGCTGGAGGGGCGGCGGTGCGCGGTGCACTGGCACCATGCGGCGGAGCTGGCCCGGCAGTATCCGCGCGCGACCGTCGAGCCGGACGTGCTCTACGTCGACGAGGACCCGGTGATCACCTCCGCGGGGACGGCCGCCGGCATCGACGCCTGTCTGCACATCGTGCGCAAGGAGCAGGGGCCGGAGGTGGCCAACAAGATCGCCCGGCGGATGGTGGTGCCGCCGCACCGGGACGGCGGCCAGGCGCAGTACATCGAGCGTCCGCTGCCGAAGTCGCCGTGCGACACCGTCGGCGAGGTGCTGGTGTGGATGGAGCAGCACCTCGACCAGGAGGTCACCGTCGAACAGCTGGCCGCCCGCGCCCATATGTCGCCGCGCACCTTCGCCCGCCGCTTCCAGCAGGAGACGGGCACGACTCCCTACCGCTGGATCCTGCGTCAGCGGGTGCTGCTGGCGCAGCACCTGCTGGAGGCGACGGACGAGACGATGGACGCGATCGCGGACCGGACCGGGTTCGGGACGGCGGCGGCCCTGCGGCACCAGTTCGTGCGGGCGCTGGGCACCACCCCGAACGCCTACCGGCGCGCGTTCAGGGGCCCTCAGGCCGCCTGAACCCCACCGTCCTGGGCGGGCGCCCGGCCGATCGGCGGGCCGGCGGCCGGTCGGCAGGCCGTCGGCCGGTCGGCGGGCCGGCAGCGGTAAATCACTTAGATGATCCAATCAGTACTGATGGTAAAACACCAGCAAGTATCACGCAGTTTAATAATGCGATGACAAATGCTCAAAGTGAAATCAATACTGCCATTACTCAAGCAGACCAAGTCATTCAAGATCAATTCGCTTCACCTGAACAAGTGACACAAGCATTAAACACTGTTCAAGCTGCTCAAGCAAAAATTGATCAAGCCAAAGCATTACTTCAAAATAAAGCTGACAATCATGAATTAGTTCAAGCTAAAAATGACTTGCAAGCATCTATAGATCAACAACCATCATTAGATGGTATGACACAACAAAGTATTGATAATTACAATGCGAAACGACAAGCTGCTCAATCTGAAATCACAAAAGCACAACAAGTCATTGATAATGGTGATGCCACAGCACAACAAATTGCAGAACAAAAACAAAATGTAGATAAAGCATTAACAGCATTAAATCAAGCCAAATCGGATTTAACTGCAGATACAAGTGCTTTACAACAAGCAGTTCAGCAACTTGATAGAACTGGTACAACAACAGGAATGAGACCAGCTAGTATCACAGCTTATAACCAAGCGATGCAAGCTCTTAATCCTGATTTAACTCAAGCACGTCAAAAAGCCGATGCAATTATTAACAAGCCAATTCGAACTGTTCAAGAAGTTCAAGATGCTTTAAGACAAGTTGACCAAGTGAATGAACGTATTACACAAGCGATTAATCAGTTGCAACCTTTATCAAA
>NZ_JBEXZD010000068.1:0-42458 GCF_040628575.1 Streptomyces sp. NPDC006393 | reverse complement strand
CCCACGCCAGGGCGCTGCTCGTCGGCCGGGCGGAGCCTTGTGCCGCCTCGTGGGTGAGGACGGCACGCCCCTGATCGACGAGACACCCCCTAGCCGCCGAACACCAACGGCAGTGCGGCAGCAGCGATGATCAAGGTGACGCCGCTCAACAGGTCCGGGCGGAGCCGGATGAAGCGCGCCGCGGCCCGCCCGAGCCGCAACCCGATCAGCGACATCACCGCCGTCATGGCGCCGAAAGCGGCCGCCGAGAACCACGGCGAGAGCCCGAGGATCCCCAGGCTCGCCCCGGCGATCAGGTTGTCCAGGCTCAGCGTCAACGGGATGCCGAACAGCGCCCACGGGTGGTCCAACTCGTCCGGCTCGGGGTTGCGAAGAGCCGAGATGACGAGGTAAAGACCGTACCCGCCGAGCGCGGCCGCGCCCACCACATCGGCGACGCTCCCGATGGACTCCCCGATCCCGCGACCGATCAACAGCCCGATCAGGGGCATGACCGCGTCCCACAGCCCGAAGGTCAGCGCGACCTGGACCGCGCGCCTCAGACCGAATGGGACGGTGCCGAGCGCGATCGACACCCGGAAATTGTCGAGACTGAGCACGAAACCCAGCACGAGCATTTCCCAGATCATGGCGACGTCGCTGCCCGATGACGACCTGCGCCGGCAGCAACGACTTCCTCTCGGCTGCTACCCGCCATGATCAATATCATATCTCAGGTGGTCCGTGGACCCAACCCGGAAAGCCGATTTCCGACGGACGAACAATTCCTGACGAGCCGACGATCCTGACGGAGGAAGCGCAGAATTTCACCTCCGCCGTTTTCCCCTTTTCAACATTCCACCGTGGCGCCGCACACGTCGGCGGCTCACACCGCGGGGTCTCCCGTCGCCTCGAGCGTTCCGTCGGCCAGCCGCAGCCAGCGGTTCACCCCGATCTCGGCGAGGAACCGCTCGTCGTGGCTGACCACCATGAACGCGCCCCGGTAGGAGTTGAGCGCGCTCTCCAGCTGGCCCGCGCTGACCAGGTCGAGGTTGTTGGTCGGCTCGTCGAGCAGCAGCAGCTGCGGAGCCGGTTCGGCGCACAGGACGCAGGCCAGGGTGGCACGCAGCCGTTCGCCGCCGGAGAGCACGCCGACGGGCAGGTGCGCCCGGGGACCGCGGAACAGGAAGCGCGCGAGCACGTTCATCCGCTCCGCCTCGGGCCGCTCGGGCGCGAACGCGGCGAAGTTCTCCGCCACGGTACGGTCCAGGTCCAGCAGGTCCAGGCGCTGTGAGAGATGGGCGATGCGCCCGTCGCCGCGCTTGACGTCCCCGCTGTCCGGGGTGAGTTCGCCGGTGATCAGCTTGAGCAGGGTGGTCTTGCCGGCGCCGTTGGGCCCGGTCAGCGCGATGCGCTCGGGCCCGCGCACGGAGAGGGCGACGCCGCCCTCGGCGAAGACGTCCCTTCCGTCGTGCCGGACCTGCATCCCCTCGCCGAGGAAGAGGTTGCGTCCGGCGGGCACCTGGGTGTCGGGCAGGTCCAGGGTGATGCGTTGCTCCTCGCGCAGCGCGCGCCCGGCCTCGTCGAGGCGGGCCTTGGCCTCGCCGACCCGGGAGGCGTGCATCTGCCCGGCCCGGCCCGCGGACTCCTGCGCGCCGCGCTTCATGTTGCCGGCGAAGATGCGCGGCAGTCCGGCGCTCTTGAGGTTGCGGGCGGCGTTGCTCGCGCGGCGCTCGGCGCGTTCGCGGGCCTGCTGGAGCTCCCGCTTCTCCCGCTTCAGCTCCTGCTCGGCGTTGCGCACGTTCTTCTCGGCGACTTCCCGCTCGGCGCGCACGGCCTCCTCGTAGGCGGTGAAGTCACCGCCGTAGAAGCGCAGTTGCGTGCTGCCGAGCTCGGCGATGCCGTCCATGCGGTCGAGCAGGGCGCGGTCGTGGGCGACCAGCAGCAGGAGGCCGTCGAAGTCCGCCAGCACGTCGTACAGCTGGTGCCGGGCGTCCCGGTCGAGGTTGTTGGTCGGCTCGTCGAGCAGCAGGACGTCGGGGCGCCTGAGCAGTTGTGCGGCGAGGCCGAGCGAGACGACCTGGCCGCCGCTGAGCGTGTTCAGGCTGCGGTCGAGGGCGAGGCCGGCCAGGCCGAGACGGTCGAGCTGGGCGCGGGTGCGCTCCTCGATGTCCCAGTCGTCGCCGATGGTGGTGAAGTGCTCCTCGCTCACGTCTCCGGACTCGACGGCGTCCAGTGCGCGGATGACCGCGGCGACGCCGAGCACCTCGGCGACGGTGAGGTCACCGGTCAGGGGGAGGCTCTGCGGCAGGTAGCCGATCGTGCCGCTGACGGACACCGAGCCGGTGGTGGGCCGCAGTTCGCCGGCGATCAGCTTGAGCAGGGTGCTCTTGCCGGAGCCGTTGGGGGCGACCAGGCCCGTGCTGCCGGTGGTCAGGGTGAAGGACAGGTCGTGGAAGACGGGGGTGTCGTCGGGCCAGGCGTACGACAGGTTGGAGCAGACGATGGCGGCATCGGACATGGAAGCGACCTCGAGAGGGCTGGGGGCGAAGACAGCTCCGCCCCGGGCAGACATGGGGAAAAGAGGTACGACGAACGGGCCACTTCGGCGGCGCTTCCTCAGCGCGTCCGGTGGCCGTCAGATCCGGATCTCACCCGGAGATGTCGTCGTCACCCACCACGTCTGCGACTCCTCGATACACGGTCTACGTCCCCGACAGCGTAACAGTGCGCGGGCGCGGAAAACGGCGGCCGGGTATCCCGTCGCCGGCCGGCGACGGGACACCCGGTTGCTGCACCCGAGGGTCAGCTGCCGTGGACGGCGCTGACGAGGTCCGGCAGGAGCTTCGCCGCGTTCGGCGTGCCCAGTCCGGTGACGGGGTCCCATCCCGCGGTGGCCGAGTAGCCCGGGACCGAGGCGTCGGCGGTGTTGTTCCCGACGGTGACGTCGTTGAAGTCCGCCGCGTAGGTGGCCGGGTCCGACGCGAGCTTGTACAGGGCCGGGTTGATCGGTCCGAGCCCACCGTGGTTGATCTGGGCGGCGATGGAGACCAGGCCCGCCCACTCGGGGCACGCCAGCGACGTGCCGCCGATGTCGTACCAGCCCGTGCTGCACGGTGTGCTGCCGCACTTCAGCCCGCTCAGGCCGTCGGGCGGGAGGGACACGTACACCAGCGCTCCCGTCGACGGGCTCGCCTGCAGGGAGATGTCCGGAACGCCGCGCATCGCGCCGAGGGACGTGCTGCCGGCCGGCAGCGCTCCCGACTGGTAGTCCGGCTTGGCGAAGACGCTGCTGTAGCCGCCGCCGGAGCCGACCCAGGCGATCTCCGACTGCCCGGGGGCCTTCTGGCAGGCTCCCGGCGGGGAGACGCTGTCGACGGCCCTGCCGCTGGTGGCACCCGGGTCGGTGCACAGGTTCGTGCCGCCGACTCCGGTGACCAGCGGGTCGGACGCGGGCCATTCGACGGCGGGATCGGCGAGCGTCGATCCGCCCTGGCCCACAGGCGCCTTGAGCGAGCCGGAGCTTCCGTCGTCACCCGACGAGCCGAGAACGGTGACCCCGTTCTGTGCCGCCGCCTTGTAGGCGTAGCGCAGGTTCTCCAGCGACCGGGCGTTGTGGAAGGCGCCCTCTGCGGAGCCGAACGACTGGGAGATGACGGTCGCGAGGTGGTGCTCGACGACGTAACTCTCGGCGGCCATCATCTGCGGGAAGCCCTGCACCCCGAGGGTCTCGGCGGTGGGCGTGGTGACCAGCAGGATGTTGGCGCCGGGTGCCATGGCGTGGGCGGTCTCGACGTCGAGAGCCACCTCCAGTGCCCACGCGCTCTTGTCCTCCTGCCCAGGGGAGTTGCTCGTGGACGGGGGTGCCTTGGTGGCGGGCGAGCCCTGCAGATGCAGCTCGCCGAAGGTCGGCATGCCGGGCGCGCAGGTGACGCCCTCTTCACCGCACATGGCCTGAATGCCGAATGCCTGGTCGAAGACGTGCAGGTCGTGGGCCATGGTGTCGCTGCCGTAGGCGTCGACGACGGCGATCGTCTGACCGCGGCCGTCCTCTCCGGCCGCGTGCAGCGGGCCTACGTTGTAGGCCGCCTGGACGCCCTGGGGAGTGAAGCAGCGGCGTCCCACTGACGCGCACTGGGCCTGGGTCGGCGGGGTCTGGCTGGACGTCAACTGCGTGTAGTCGGCGACCGTCGGCCGCGCTTGCGGATAGGTCGCCTGGTGGGCGGCGCTGCTTGTGGGTATGGCGCCCGCTGCCGCGAGGCCGAGGGTGCCCACCCCCGCGAGCAGCCACCGTCTGATGCTGCGTGCCATCGGAGTCCTCCCTTGAGATCGAAAGGGGACGTGCGTGTCCGCCCCCACAGGTGGGGGGTGATGGCACAGGGGGTCGCGGACGGGGGCGAGGCTATCCCTGGAGGCTGGTGGGCCAATAGGCTCGTGCTGCCAAGAACGATCAAAACTTTCCACCGGTGCGGCGCGCTCAGGGTCTCGTGGGTGCGCCGACAGGTCTCCCGCCCCGCGTGAGTCCCCGGACCGCAAGACGGTCGGCCTATAGTCGACCGCATGAGCCGCTGGGAGGACCTGACCGGAGGGACGTCCGGGCACGACTACGCCGCACGCTTCGCTGCCCTGGCCCGTAGTGGGCGGGACGTGCACGGAGAGGCGCGGTTCTGCGCCGCGCTGGTGCCTGCCGGAGCGCGGGTGCTCGACGCCGGATGCGGTACCGGACGGGTCATGATCCGGCTCGCGGAGCTCGGCTATGACTGCGTCGGGGTGGACCTCGACGCGTCGATGCTGGCCGTGGCGCGGAAGCAGGCGCCGCAACTTCCCTGGTTCCAGGCCGATCTGGCCGCGTTCGATCCGGAGCCGCTCGGCATCGCGCCGGGCTTCGATCTCGTGGTCGCCGCGGGCAACGTCCTGCCTCTGCTCGCCGCCGGAACCGAGGCCGTGGTGGTCGGCCGCCTGGCCACCGTCCTGCGCCCGGGCGGTCTGCTGGTCGCCGGCTTCGGCCTCGACGAAGCCCATCTGCCCGTGCCGCCCGGCATCACCCTGCCGGAGTACGACGACTGCTGCGCCGCGGCCGGACTCACCTTCGTCGACCGCTTCGCCACCTGGGACGCCGACCCTTACGACGGCGGCGGCTATGCCGTCAGCGTGCACCGGTTGTGAGGTTCGGCGCAGCCCTCTGATCGCCTGCGCCCGCCGGGTGGCCGGGCGCGTTCCAGGCCGGAGTCCGCGGGACACGGACCCGCCCCGCCGGGCCGTCGGTGACGGCCCGGCGGGGCGGGGACAGGCGGTCGCCGTCAGCTCATGGTGAAGGCGTCCAGGCTGAACAGGTCGTCGCTGCCGCCCTTGAAGACGAAGTACAGCTTGTGCGTCCCGCCCGGGTCGGTCACCGGTGCGCTGACCGTCGTGAAGGCGCCGGAGGTGTCGCCGACGGTCGCCGTACCGGCCAGCGGGCCGTCGGGGGCGTCGGTGTGGACCTCGATCGTGCCGCCGGCACCGCTCGACGCGGCCCGGAAGTCGATCTTGCTCACGCCCTGGAGGTCGTACGGGTCGAACTCGATCCAGTCACCGTTGCCGATCGACGTGACCGCCTCGCCGCCCTGGGCGCCGGCGACGGAGGTCGTCTGCACGCCGGACTGCGTGCGGTAGAACTCCGCCTGCCTGCCCTTGGGCATCAGGATGATCTGCGTCGTGCCGGTCAGGTCGGGGACCCCGGCGGTCGGCGAGGTGTCCGTGTAGCTCGCGGAGAAGATGCCGTAGAAGTCGTCGGAGTCCGTGTGGCCCGCCGTGGTCATGGAGAACGTACCGCTGCACCCCGTGGCCTGCGAGAGGTTGTGCGAGTGCATGTCATGACCGAGCGAGTAGCTGACCTGGACCTTGGAGCAGTCCACCGGGGTGCCGTCCGGGTCGGTCGCGTCGATCTTCCAGGCGACCTGGTCCCCGTCCTTGAACGTCAGCCCGTTCGGGGGCTCGGAGAACTTCAGCACCG
Source organism: Streptomyces sp. NPDC006393 (assembly GCF_040628575.1). NCBI lineage: Bacteria > Bacillati > Actinomycetota > Actinomycetes > Kitasatosporales > Streptomycetaceae > Streptomyces > Streptomyces sp. NPDC006393. The sequence goes on along the minus strand of NZ_JBEXZD010000068.1, from coordinate 36,487 downwards.
GAGCGGAGTTGCCCACCGTGACCAGGACGGCGGCGACGCCCGTCCTGCCGCTCGGGTCGCTGACCGTGAGCTTGGCGTGGTACTGGCCGTTCGCGGTGTAGGTGAACGAGGGGGTGGCACTCGTGGAGTCGGTCGTGCCGTCGTTGTCGAAGTCCCACGCGTAGGTGAGGGCGTCGTTCTCGGGGTCGGTCGAGCCCGTGCCGTCGAACTTCACCGTGAGCGGGTTCTTGCCCGAGGTGGTGTCCGTCGTGATCGCGGCGGTCGGCGCCTTGTTGCCCGGCGAGTACTCGATCTTGTAGAGCCCGGCGTCCAGGGAGCCGCCGAACCACGCGCTGCCGTAGTCGAGCACGTACAGCGAGCCGTCCGGCCCGAACTCGGTGTCGATGGGCTCCACCAGGCGCGCCCAGTCGTTGCCGTCGGTCAGCGTGTCGATCGACTGGATCTTCCCGCTGCCGTCGGACGCGATCGGCTTGATCCAGTGGGCGCCGAACTCGTAGGCGAAGAACTTCCCGTCATAGCTCTGGGGGAACTTGACCGAGGACTTCAGGCCCGGGTCGTAGTCGTAGACGGGGCCGCCCATGGGCGCGCCCTCGCCGCCGAGCTGGGGGAACAGCGGGTTGCCCGCGTAGTGGTTCCAGATCCACGCCGGCTGGGCCGGGGGCAGGTCCTTCAGACCGGTGTTCAAAGGAGCGTCGTTCACCGGGTGGGCGCAGTCGAAGGGCTTCCCGGACTGTCCGGTGGCGAAGTCGTACTGGACGTACGGCGTGTTGTCGCCGATGCAGTACGGCCAGCCGAAGAAGCCGGGCTTGGTGATCCGGTTGAACTCGACGGTGTTCTCCGGTCCGCGCTGCGGGTTCGCGGTGCTGGCGTCCGGGCCGTAGTCGGCCAGGTAGACGACGCCGGTCTTCTGGTCGACGTTGAACCGGAAGGGGTTGCGGAAGCCCATCGCGTAGATCTCGGGGCGGGTCTTGGGGGTGCCCTTCGGGAACAGGTTGCCGCTGGGGATCGTGTAGGTGCCGTTGTCGTGCACCTTGATCCGGAGCAGCTTGCCGCGCAGGTCGTTGGTGTTGGCCGTGGAGCGCTCGTTGTCGAAGACGGGGTTGCGGCCCGGGCGCCGGTCGATGGGGGCGTAGCCGTCGGACTCGAACGGGTTGGAGTCGTCGCCGGTGCTCAGCAGCAGGTTGCCGTCGCCGTCGAAGTGCATGTCGCCCGCGACGTGGCAGCACTGCCCTCGGTCCGTGTCGACCCGCATGATCTTCTTCTCGCTCGACAGGTCCAGCCTGCCGTCGGTGAAGGTGAACCGGGACAGCTGGTTGTAGCCCTTGTAGGGCGCGAAGTCGGCGGCCGTCCCGTCCTCCGGGGCGTCGGTCATGGGGGTGTCGAGTCTGGGGGCGTAGTACGCGTAGACCCAGTGGTTCTTGGCGAAGTGCGGGTCGAGCACGATGGTCTGCAGCCCGTCCTCGTCATGGGTGTAGACCGACAGCTTCGCCGCGACGTCGGTGAGTCCGTCGAGGGTCGTGTAGTAGACGGTCCCGTCGCGGGAGCTGTGCAGTGCGCTGCCGTCGGGCAGCACGGCGAGCCCCATGGGCTCACCCACCTGTTCGGGTCCCTTGGCGAGAGTGACCTGCTGGAAGTCGGATGTCGCGGCACTGGGTCCGGCCGCGGCCGTACGGGCCGATGCCTCGGTCCGCGCCTGCGCGGACGTCGATCCGGCCACCGCGACCCCCACGCTGAGCACCGCGCTCAACGTGGCGGTGAGTAGTCGGCTCACTGGTGTACGCACGTACTGCCTGCCTCTCGTGTGGCGCTGCGATGAACATCGCGCGAGCCGTCGCGTCGCGCGGGGGTGTCGGGCCGGGGCCGGATGCCGGGGCCGGTGTGTGCCGTTCGACCGGTGGAGCGGGCACATGTCCCGGATCTGTACGGGCGCCCACAGCGTCCACGGCCCCCTGAGGAAGCGTCATGAGCGTGAACCCATGGTCATGCACTGTCAAGAATCTACTGTCGAGTAGCCGCGTTTCATTGCCTCAAGTGGCCACATCTTTTGCTTATCCAGTGAAAAGTGGCGACGGTTCGTGGTGAACTATCGGCCGTCTCAGGGGTTCATCGTCCGCCAGTTCCGTCAACTGCCCGTCCCTCAGGCCTTCCAGGTCGACGAACGCCCCCCGTACAACGCACCCCTGCTCCACACGTAAGGAGTGATGATGGGTCAGTTCACCCATGACTTCGGCCGCAGAGGCTTTCTGCGGGCGGCAGCCGCCGGCACCGTGGCCATCGGCGCGGCGACCGTCGCGGGCGCGCTCCCCGCGGCCGCCCAGACACTCGCCCCGGACGCCGGGCCCCACGGCGCGAGCCTGAGCATCCCGAAGGACGCCATCGGCATCCAGCTCTACAGCGTCCGCGACAAGGTCAACGACCTCGGCTTCCGCGTCGTCTTCGAGGAACTGTCGCGGATGGGCTACAAGGAGGTCGAGTTCGCCGGGTACACCCAGAACACCTCCATCCTGGGCCGGCAGATCACGCTCCAGGAGATCCGCACGCTGCTCGACGACAACGGCCTGCGGGCCATCGGCAGCCACATCGGGATCGGGTCCTTGCGCAGCAACCTGCAACAGGAGCTCGACAACGCCCAGATCCTCGGCATGCCGAACATCGGGACCGCGAACGCCCCCTCGGACACCCCGACCGTCGCCGCGTACCAGGCGGCCTCGGAGGACTTCAACCGCTGGGGCGAGGCGGCGACGGCGCGCGGACTCAAGCTCTACCAGCACAACCACTCGGGCGAGTTCGCCTTCGGCAAGGACCAGCCGGAGGTGCGTCTCTACGACGTCTTCCTGGAGAACACCGACCCCGCCCACGTCTACCTGGAGATGGACGTGTACTGGGCCTTCGTCGGCCAGTTCCGCTACCCGGGCTTCGACCCCGCCGCCTATGTGCGCGCGCACCCCTACCGCTACACGATGTTCCACATGAAGGACGGCAAGTCCGACCCGGACGTCGGCGACGGCTACGACATGACCGAGTTCGGCGCGGGTGACATGCGCTACCAGCGCTTCATCCACGCGATCGGCCCGTTCGGCAACCACCACGGCATCTGGGAGCAGGACAACGCCCCCGGCACCCAGCCCGACCCGCCCGGCTCGCTCGGTGCCGCGCAGCGCAGCTACACCGCGCTCGCGAACCTGCTCTCCTGACCTCGCCTCACCACCCCGTCACACCACCCGCCCCGCTCCTGCCGGGCCGGGCGGTGTGACGGGGTGGCCGCTTTCTCATGCCCGGCGGAGAAAGGTTCCCTCACCGCCCGGGACGTCGCTCCCGCCTGACTTCGGCGCGCCCTGTCGCAACCCCTCGGGGGACGCGGCAGGGCGCGCCGGAGTGCGCCGCGCGAGGTGAGGCGCCCGGCTTCGGCGCGCGGTCAGATCAGTCTGCGCCGGGCCGCCCAGGCGACGGCCTCGATGACACTGCCGACGCCTATCTTGTCGCACACACCCCGGCAACGACGCCGCACCGTGCGGGGGCAGACATGGAGCCGCCGGGCGACGGCCTCGACCGGCAGACCGGTCGCCAGGAGCGACAGCAGGCGCACCTCGTCTCTGAGCAGGAACGCGGTGTCGGGTTGGGTTCGCCGGCCTGTCGGGTAGCTGAGCGTGGACACTTCCGTCTCCTTCGCCGAGCGCGGCCGGCAGGGAACGCGGGGAAGGCCGCCCCACCGGGGTGGCCAGAACCGTGATCGACCGCGGGATCTTTCATCGCCTCTAAACGTTTCAGATGACTCGGGCAACTTCAGTAGCTTGGGTAACCGGTCGCGTGCGCAGGGTCAAGGGTGCCGCCGCTGCATGGGTCCGCATTTGATCCGCTCTACACGAAAACTTCTGCCCGTTGAACGGTTCAACCCGTGGCAGAGCCGGGCCCGGGGCTGGCGCCCCGAGCCCGGCGTCGACCGCTTTCTGCTACAGGTTCCGCACCCGGATGTTGCGGAACTCGATCAGGTCGTTGTCACTGTGGTTCTGCAGTCCCACGTAGCCGCTGAGGAACTGACGCAGGTCCGTGGGCGGATCGCCCGCACGCGACGACGACTTGCCGGGCGTGTTGTCGAACTCGTTGATCATCACGCCGTTGCGGATGATCGTGTAGTGCTGCCCCACGACCCGGATCTCGTAGTCGTTCCACTGGCCCTTCGGGGTGACCTTCGCCTGGTCCAGGCCGAGTGAATCGAAGTTGTAGACGGAGCCGGTCTTCTGGGGTTCACCGGTGGCGCCGTCGTAGATCTGGATCTCGTTGCCGCAGTAGATCGCCACCCACTCCGGAGCGGTGCGGGCCGATCCCGTGGTGCTGCAGCCCTCGGGCCGCTGGTCCAGCGGAGTCCGCGGATCCGGGAACCTCACGAACACACCGCTGTTGGCCTGGTGGCCGTCCGGGGCGACGTCCCGGAACTGCAGCCTGATCGAGTAGTCCTTGAACTCCTGCTTGCTGTACCACAGCATGCCCATGCCGCCGGAGCTGCGCATGGTGCCGTCCGGCAGCAGCGAGAACGTGCCCGCGCCGGCCTGGCTCCATCCGGCGAGACTGCTCGCCGACCCGTCGAAGATGGACTTGTAGCCGGGCGTCTTGCCGATGGGCGACTGGGCACCTTCCTTGCTGAGCGTCGCCGCCTCGCGGTTGTCGATGACGCCGTCCTTGCGGAACTGGTCCACCAGGTCGTTGAGGTTGCTGACGAACGCGCCGTGGTTGGGCCAGGAGCCCTCGTCGTCGATCAGGTCGTTGATCGTGCAGCCGCCGCCGACCTCGTGGTTGGCCACACCGGTGTCGGTGTCGAGCAGCCGGACCGTGGAACGGGCGTCGGGCGCCGTGCAGCCCGCCGTCACGTCGATCTTCCCGGTGGACTGCTCGCCGTCGGCGTAGGTCACCTTGAGCGTGGCGTGGTAGGTGCCGTAGTCGGCGTAGGTGTGTGTCGGGTTGGCCTCGTGCGACGGCCGGCTGCCGTCACCGAAGTCCCACTCCCAGGAGACGCCGCCCGCCTTCGCGGCCGAGAACTGGATCGTCCGCGGCTTGCTCTGCGCGACCGCGCGACCCGAGGCGTCGCTCGGGTTCGGCGTGGCCGGCCCACCGTGGTAGGCGACGCGGACCAGCTTCTGGTTCGGGTCCAGGCTGAAGAAGCCGCCGGCGTAGTCGAGCATGTAGAGCGCGCCGTCCGGACCGAACTTGGCGTCCATCCAGCTCTGGATCTTGTTGTCCCCGACGCCGCCGGGGAGGATCCGGCGCAGGTCCTCGCCGAATTCCGGCTGGGACTGGTCCTTGACGTTGTCCGGGGTGACGGTGACCGCGACGCGGTTGTTGGCGTTGGACTCGTCACCGATGAACCACTTGTTGTCCCAGTACGCGGGCCAGGCGACACCGCTGTCGGTGTCCACCTCGGAGCGGTGGTAGGTCGGGCCGTCCATGATGGCCTGGCCGCCGCCCTTGAGGTAGGGCTCGGTGTACTTCTCGTCGCTCTGCACGTACGTGGGCAGCCCGCTGCCGTCGCTGCGCTTCGGGTAGTCCACGCCGCCGCCCTGCGGCGAGTACCAGATCATGTTGCTGCGGATCGGCGGGAGGTCCACCAGCCCGGTGTTGCGGGGCGAGGTGTTCTTCGGGTGGTCACAGTCGTACCAGCCGGTCAGCACGCTCGCGTCGGTGTTGCTGCGGTCGCGGTAGGGCTGCTTGTTGCCCATGCAGTACGGCCAGCCCTGGTTGCCCGCCGAGGTGATGATGGTCGCGGTCTCGTACTTGGCCGGGCCGAGCTCCGGGTCCGGCGTCGGCGCGTCGGGGCCGACCCAGGCCGCGGTCAGCCAGTTGTTGGTCTTGTCCCAGGCGATCCGCGCGATGTTGCGGACACCCATGACGTAGATCTCGGGACGGGTCTTGCCGCCTCCTTCCTCCTTGCCGGTGAACAGGTTGCCCTTGGGGATCGTGTACGTGCCGTCGGCCTCGGGGTGGATCCGCAGGATCTTGCCGTTGAGGTCGTTGGTGTTGCCGGCCGTACGGCGGGCGTCCTGGAAGGACAGGCCCTTGTAGTCCTTGGTCCAGTTGTTCCCGGAGTAGCCCGCCCCGGCCCCCTGCGAGGAGTTGTCGTCACCGACGCCCACGTAGAGGTTGCCATCGTTGTCGAAGGTCATGCCGCCGCCGGTGTGGCAGCAGCTGTGGATCTGGGCGGTCCAGTGCAGCAGGTCCTTGCGGGTGCTCTTGTCGATGGACTGGTTCTTGAAGTCGTAGGTCAGCCTCGAGATGGTGCGCTGGCCCGTCTGCTTGTCCCGGTCGACCGACTCGTGCGGCATCCAGTAGATGTAGATCCAGCCGTTCTGCTCGAACTTGGGGTCGAGCGTGATACCGACCAGACCTTCCTCGTTCTTGACCAGTTCGTCGCCGCTGCCGCGGTTGCCCATGACGTCGAGCGTGGTCAGCAGCTTGGCCTTCTTGGTCTTGGGGTCCCACTGGTGGATCGTGCCGCAGCCCAGGCCCACCTTGGGGTCGTTCCAGTCGGGGATCGGTCCGCTCGGGCAGGCCGCCTTGCCGATGTAGAAGGTCTTGCCGTCGGGGGCGATCGTCAGACCGTGGGGCTCACCGATCTGGTCGAGCTGTCCCGACTGGTTCTTGGCCGTGAGCCGTTCGACCGAGTAGTTCGACGCGATGGTCGCCTGGCAGTCGCCGCGGACCATGCCGGTCGTCCACTCGATGGCGCCGAGCAGATGGCTCTGGAACTTGGTGTCCGAGGTGTAGCTGTCCTCGGTGCGGCCCATGCCGGTGTAGAACGACCGGCCGCCGTCGTAGTCCCGGCACCAGGAGATCGGGTGGAAGGCGCCGTTGCCCGCCGGCCCGGCGTCGTAGGAGTTCTCCTCGACCTGGGCGATCGTCTGGACGTTGCCGCTCGGGTTCGGGTCCCAGTTCATCCACTGGTCGGACCGGGTCCACTTCAGCGGCAGGCCCTTGTTCGCCGGGTGCTGACGGTCGGTGACGTCCACGACCGCCCGCTGCACCTTGGTCTCCGGCGCGGGCGCCGGGTCGGCGCCGAACAGCCGCAGCTCGGCCAACTGCGTCAGCGGCTCACCGGAGTTGGCGGTGACGTTCAGCCGGTAGTACTGGTAGGCCGTGGTGTTGGAGAACTTGTACTGCTTGGTCTGGAAGCGGTCCGGGAAGCTCTGGCCGGACTGGGTGTCCAGCGTCTTCCAGTCGTTCCCGTCCTGCGAGCCCTGGAGCGTCCAGTCCTTGGGATCCCGGCCCGGGTAGTCGTTGGCCGACGTCAGCGCGTACTGGGCCACCGCGACCGCGCGGTCCATCTTCGCCGTCACCCACGCGGTGTTCTGATGGGCCAGCCACTTGGTGCTGTTGCTGCCGTCGAACAGCTTGGCCTTGGTCTCGTTCGGCGGGTTGTCGTCGCTCGCCGTGACGTCCGCGACCTTCTCCGAGGCGGGCAGGCTGGCGGCCGGACGGGTGCCGATCAGGCCCGTGAACCAGCTGGAGCCGGACTCCGCGCGTGCCGCGTCGTGGACGCCGACGAAACCGCCGCCGCCCTTGACGTAGGCCTGGAACGCGGACTCCTCGTCGGAGGTGAGGGACACGCCCTTCGCCGACAGGAAGACCACGCCCCGGTAGTGGGCCAGTCGGTCGGCGGTGAAGACGGACGGGTCGTCCGACTCGTCCACGGAGAAGCCGTTCTTCTGCCCCAGTTCCTTGATCGTCGATACGGCGGCCGTGACGGGGTCGTCCTGCTGATCGGCCGGTCCGTGGAAGACCAGGACGTTCACCGAGGCGTCGGCCGCGGTGCTCTGGTCCTCGGCCGCGCCGGTCTGTGGCCGTGCCTGTGCCTGCACGGCCGGCAGCGCGGCCAGTCCCAGTGCCAGCGCGGAGCTGGACAGCAGAACGACCCCGCGTCGCCAGGCCGGCGTACGACGGGGGGACGGCGCGGGATGCGACGGTGGCGCGCCACTCAGTCGCGACAGGGTGAACCGGTTTCTTCGGCCCATTCTTGCTCCTTGACTCGATCCGACAACGGAAGAGTGGTCAGGTGTGGAGCCGGGGCCGCCGCCCGGCCGGTGTCGCCCTGGACCCGAGGGCCCAGGGCCGAGCGAGCGGCGGCAGGGTGGTACACGCCCGTCGGACCGTCCGGTCAGGTCGGACGGGCGTGGCTCAGGGAGGGGGTGACGGGATGAGCGCCGTTCCTTCTCGATGCGCCGTTCCTTCTACATGCCGGGCATGTCGGGCATACCGGGCATGGAGGGCATGCCGCCGGGGACCGTGCCGTCGGCCTCGGTCACCATGAAGACCCCGGACATCCCCATGTCGGAGTGGCTCTGGACATGACAGTGGTACATCCAGTGGCCCGCGCCGACCCGTTCGCCGGCGATCACCTGGAACCCGAAGGAGTCCGCCGGGCCGGTGGTCTTGGTGTCGATCACCCGGCTGACGTCCTGCGGGCCCTCCAGGATCCCGGTGCGGTTGTCCACCCAGCGGTGGCCGTGGACGTGGAAGGTGTGGAAGAAGTCCCCGTGGGTGATCACGATGAACTCCACCCGCTCACCGCGGACGGCCTTGAACATGGGGGTGTTGGGAGCGGTCCTGTTGTTGATCGTCATGTCGTTGAACACGACCGTGAACTGCTTGTCGGGCAGCGCATCGCCCTTGCGTCGCACCACCACGGGGCCGTACAGCCCCTTCTTGATCCCGCCGGTGCCGTGCTCGGTGCCGACGTTGTGGTCGTGGTAGTGCCAGTAGCCGGCGCTTCCGGCCTCCCATGTCCCGTCGTGGCGCCTGCCCGGGGCGTGGGTGCGCCAGACGTACGTTCTGCGCTCGCCCGGCTGGACGACGCTGTCGTTCATCTTGGTGCCGTCGCTGGCGACGTCGTAGTCCAGGCCGTGCACGTGCAGACTGGCGGCGACGTCGAGGTTGTTGACCACCTCGATGTTCATGGTGTCGCCCTCGGTCAGCTCGATGAGCGGGCCCGGGATGGTCGCCTCGCCGGGGCGAAGGCCGTAGCCCATCTCCCCGTTCGGCAGCTTCTCCATGTACAGCGTCAGATCGCGGACGTCGCCGCCCTTGTCCGCGGCGGCGGGCTTGTCCGAGGCCGGGGTGGCGGCCTTGCCCGAGGTCGCGGCGGCGCTGCCGCTCAGCACCGCCGGGGCGACGGTGGCCGCCACGGCCGAGGCGGCGAACGATCGCCGGGTCAAGAGGCGTCTCGCGCCTGCGCCTGCGCCTGAGTCGGTCATCGCTCTCCATTCCGCGACAGGCCTGGATGCCTGAAGGCGATTCGTGGACGTGAGGTGCGCCGGCGTCCCGGGTGACACGGCATCCGGACGCGGCGGTTCGCGTTGGTACGCCGGGCGTTGGGCCCCCACGGGGCCGGCGGAGCAGTCGTTTTGTTCGGCAGAGGAGTCGTCGGGTTCGACACAGAAGCCGTCGGGTCGGTTCGCCGGATCGGGGCCGTCCGGCGGGCAGATGCGCGCGGTACGGACGAAGCCGGCTCGGCTCGGCAAGGCGGACTGCGCCTCGGAACGGCCTCACCGTAACGGCGCTTCAGCAGTTTTTCCAGACTCAGGTCAAAGTTGGTTGCATTGCGGTCATAGGTCTTGGCGGGCCGTCAAAAGACCGGTAGCTTCCGAGCGTTGCTGCAATCGGAGAGGTGGGTGAGCCTCGCGCGCGGGTTCGCGGTGTCATCGCTCCGACACGGGGCGGAGCGGACACCGGTCGCTCGCTCGTGCGGCCGCGGCCGGTCAGCCGTCGTCACGCCCCCGTGATCACCCACAGCTCGCTCATCGTGCCGTCGAGTTCAGAGCGCGGGTCGCATGACGGCCCGAGCGCCAACGCCGCTGCGGGACCGGGTTCCGCGCGGCACCCGGCCGGACGGGCCCGAAGCGGTCGTCCCGGCGGCCGGTCGTCCACCCGTCGGGACCGCGGATCCGTGCGCGGTACCGCAGACAAGCGAATTCGCGAAAGGTGCAGCGGTGTTCAGAAGACTGCTCCATACCCAGACGGATCCGCCTCCTTCCAGACCCGAGCGACGCCGCCGGTTCGGCACGCATTCGGTGCTCCTGGCGTTGGGAGGCCTGCTGCTCACGGCGTTCGCGTTGGCCGCCCCGGCCGCCTACGCGGCCTGGAGCCGCGCCGACGACGCCACGGCGGCGACCCAGGTGCTGACCTGGACGGCCGGCGACGGATACATGGGGTACACGTCCGCCCCCACCACCGCGGTGGCCGGACCGGCGACGATCGTGTTCGAGAACAGCGCGGCGACCGGCAACACGACGGGAATGCCGCACACGCTGACGTTCGACACCTCCAACTCCGACTACAACACCGACGTCAGCCTCAACATCCAGGCGAGCCCGTCGGACTCCAGCGGCGGCCGGCACACCGCCGAGGTCACCCTGACTCCCGGCGTCTACCGGTACTACTGCGCGATGCCGGGCCACATCATGTCGGGCGAACTGACCGTCACCGCCGCCCCCGGGGACGACACCACCGCCCCCGACACCTCGGCGTCGGTGTCGGGGACGAAGGACGCCTCGGGGAACTACGTCGACAGTGCGACGGTGACGGTGTCGGCCTCGGACTCCGGTTCCGGGGTGGACAAGGTCGAGTACGCGCTGGACGGTGGGGCTTATGCCACGTACAGCGAGCCGGTGAAGGTGAGTGCTGTCGGTCAGCACACCGTGGCGTATCGGGCGTCGGACAAGGCGGGTAATACGTCGGCGGTGAAGTCGGTGTCGTTCGCGGTGGTGGCTGCTCCGCCGCAGGACACGACGGCGCCGGAGACGTCGGCTTCGGTGTCGGGGGCGAAGGACGCCTCGGGGAACTACGTCGACAGTGCGACGGTGACGGTGTCGGCCTCGGACTCCGGTTCCGGGGTGGACAAGGTGGAGTACGCGCTGGACGGTGGGGCTTACGCGGCCTACACCGCGCCGGTGAAGGTGAGTGCTGTGGGTCAGCACACCGTGGCGTATCGGGCGTCGGACAAGGCGGGTAATACGTCGGCGGTGAAGTCGGTGTCGTTCGTGGTGGTGGCTGCTCCGCCGCAGGACACGACGGCGCCGGAGACGTCGGCGTCGGTGTCGGGGACGAAGGACGCCTCGGGGAACTACGTCTCCAGTGCGACGGTGACGGTGACGGCTTCGGATGCGGAGTCGGGGGTCGCCAAGGTGGAGTACGCGCTGGACGGTGGGGCTTACGCGGCCTACACCGCGCCGGTGAAGGTGAGTGCTGTGGGTCAGCACACCGTGGCGTATCGGGCGTCGGACAAGGCGGGTAATACGTCTGCGGTGAAGTCGGTGTCGTTCGTGGTGGTGGCTGCTCCGCCGCAGGACACGACGGCGCCGGAGGTGTCTGCCTCTGTCTCGGGGACGAAGGACGCCTCGGGGAACTACGTCTCCAGTGCGACGGTGACGGTGACGGCTTCGGATGCGGAGTCGGGGGTCGCCAAGATCGAGTACGCGCTGGACGGCGGGGCTTACGCCGCGTACAGCGCGCCGGTTCAGGTGAGCGCCGTGGGTCAGCACACGGTGAAGTACCGGGCCACCGACAAGGCGGGCAACACCTCCGCCGAGCAGTCGGTGTCGTTCGCGGTGGTGGCCGCTCCTCCGCAGGACACCGCTCCGCCGGAGGTGTCCGCCTCCGTCTCGGGGACGAAGGACGCCGACGGGAACTACGTGGGCGGCGCGACGGTGACGGTGACCGCCACGGACTCGGGATCGGGCGTGGCAGCGACCGAGTACTCTCTGGACGGCGGCCCCTATCTGCCGTACTCCGGGCCGGTGGCCGTGAACCGCGCGGGCAGCCATACCTTCCTGTACCGGGCCACCGACAAGGCGGGCAACACCTCCGCGGCCAAGTCACTGACCCTGACCGTCGTCGACAGCACGCCGCCCACCGACTGCCCTGAGACGGACGACCGTTCGACGGTGTTCGTCGGCACCATCAACACGGGCATCCCGAACCGCGTCACGACGAACGGCTGCACGATCAACGAGCTGATCGAGGATCACGCGGCCTGGACGAGCCACGGCGCGTTCGTCTCGTCCGTCGAGGAACTCGTCGCGGACCTGCGGCGCGAGGGTGTCGTCGACCAGCGGGAGGCCGGCGCCATCAAGAAGGCCGCCGGCCGCAGCGACGTCGGCAAGCCGCACACCGCCCTTACCGAGCGGTGAGCTGACGGCGGAGGACAGAGGATAGAGGACAGAGGACAGACGGGGCCTCCGCCACCCGTCAGGGCCCGATGGAGTGGAACCGGCCGGCTCCACTCCATCGGGCCTGCCCGCTGTCGGGACCCGTCCTGTCGGGCCCCGTCATGTCGGGCCCCGTCATGTCGGGAACCGTCAGGACCCGTCCGGCCGATCCATGCCCCGGGCGCGGCCCCTGTCGCACACCTGCGCGGCGGCGACTTCAACCCGGCTTTGTCCATTGCGAGATGAAAGTTCATCGGACTGCTGCACAAGTTCTTTTGTGTTCGGCACCACGGTGCTACGGTCCTTTTGAAAGTCGCGCCCCGAAGCGCCGGGTGCGCGTACGGCTTCGGCGACGACGGGAGGGGCGGCGTGAGGCGTATGACGGCTCGACCGGCCAATGTCCACCAGGCCACGCTGCTCCGCCTGTTGCGCGACCTCGGCCCGCAGTCCCGGGTCGCCCTGGGTGACCGGGTCGAGCTGTCGCGTTCCAAGCTCGCGGTCGAGATCGACCGGCTGCTGGAGACGGGCCTCGTCGTCCAGGACGGTCTCGCCGCCTCCCGTGGCGGCCGCCGCTCGCACAACGTCCGGATCGCTCCGTCGCTGCGATTCCTCGGCGTGGACATCGGTGCCACGTCCGTGGACGCCGCGGTCACCAACGCGGAGCTGGAGGTGCTCGGCCACCTTTCCGAGCCGCTGGACGTGCGGGAGGGACCGGTCGCCGTGTTCGAGCGGGTGCTCGCCCTGGCCGCCAAGCTGCGCGAGGCCGGCGTGGCGGAGCACTTCGACGGCGCCGGGATCGGCGTCCCGGGACCCGTCCGGTTCCCCGAGGGCGTCCCCGTCGCACCACCGATCATGCCGGGCTGGGACGGCTTCCCCGTCCGCGAGGCGCTGAGCCAGGAACTCGGCTGCCCCGTCCTCGTCGACAACGACGTGAACCTCATGGCCCTCGGCGAGCAGCAGGCCGGTGTCGCCCGGTCCGTGCGCGACTTCCTGTGGGTCAAGGTGGGAACCGGCATCGGCTGCGGCATCGTCGTCGGCGGCGAGGTCCACCGCGGTGTCACCGGCAGCGCCGGCGACATCGGCCACATCCAGGTGGACCCCGACGGGCCGCCGTGCGCCTGCGGCAACATCGGCTGCCTGGAGGCGCACTTCGGCGGCAACGCCCTGGTGCGCGACGCGACCGCGCTGGCCGAGGGTGGCCGCTCGGCGGAACTGGCCGGACGGCTCGAGGCGACCGGACGGCTGACCGCGGAGGACGTCTCGGCGGCCGCCGGTGCCGGTGACGCCGCGGCCCTCGAACTGATCCGCCGGGGCGGCAGCCGCACCGGTCAGGTCATCGCCGGCCTGGTCAGCTTCTTCAACCCCGGCCTCGTGGTCATCGGAGGAGGGCTCACCGGGCTGGGCCACACCCTCCTGGCCAGCATCCGCACCCAGGTCTACCGGCAGTCCCTGCCGTTGGCGACCGGCAACCTGCCGATCGTCCTCGGCGAACTCGGCCAGGTCGCCGGCGTCGTCGGCGCCACCCGGCTGATCAGCGACCACATCTTCTCACCGGCCTGACGAGCCCCGCGCGGCCGGAATCCGTTCCCCGCGGACGGGCATGACGCTCGCGTCCGTTCCCCGTGAACGGACGTGATTCCCGCGTCCGTCGCCCGCGCCACACGCATCCTTCAGGAGCGCCTATGGACAGTCAGCACGACTCGCCCACGATCGGGGTGGGCATGGTCGGATACGCCTTCATGGGCCGCGCCCACTCGCATGCCTGGCGCACCGTCGCCTGTGCCTTCGATCTGCCCAGACGCCCGGTCATGGCCGCCCTCGCCGGACGCGAGCGAGCGGCACTGGAAGAGGCTGCCCGGCGTCAGCTCTGGGCCGCCACCGACACCGACTGGCGGGCCCTGATCGCCCGCCCCGACGTCCAGCTGGTGGACATCTGCACCCCGGGATCCAGTCACGCCGAGATCGCGATCGCGGCGCTGGAGGCCGGAAAGCACGTGCTGTGCGAGAAGCCGCTCGCCAACACCGTCGAGGAGGCGGAGGCGATGGCCGCCGCCGCGGCCGACGCGTCGCGCCGCGGCGTGCGCTCCATGGTGGGCTTCAGCTACCGGCGCACACCGGCGCTGGCCCTCGCCCGCCGCCTCATCGCGGGCGGCCGACTCGGCAGCCTGCGGCACGTACGCGCACAGTATCTCCAGGACTGGATCGTGGATCCGGAGTTCCCCCTGGTATGGCGGCTGCAACGCGAGCACGCCGGCTCCGGCGCGCTGGGCGACCTCGGGGCCCACATCGTCGACCTGGCCCAGTACCTCGTGGGCGAGCCACTGACGGGAGTCTCGGCGCTCACCGAGACCTTCGTCCGCGAACGTCCGCTGCCCGCGGCGTCCTCCGGGCTCGCGGCCGTCGCCGACGGGACGGCCCCACGCGGGCCCGTCACGGTGGACGACGCCGCGCTGTTCACCGGCCGCTTCCCCGGCGGCGCCATCGCGTCCTTCGAGGCCACGCGCGTCGCCGCCGGACGGAAGAACGCCCTGCGCATCGAGGTCAACGGCGATCGCGGCAGCATCGCCTTCGACCTGGAGCGCCTCAACGAACTGGACTTCCACGACCACACCGAGGCGTCGGAGACGGCGGGCTTCAGGCGGATCCTGGTCACCGAACCCGATCACCCCTATCTCGACGGATGGTGGCCGCCGGGTCACGGACTCGGCTACGACCACACGTTCGTCCACCAGATGCGCGACCTGCTGTCGGCCATCGACGAGGGCCGGGACCCCGAACCGTCCTTCGCCGACGGGCTTCGGGTGCAGCGGGTGCTGGCCGCGGTGGAGCACAGCGCGGCGAACGGCAGCGCATGGACGCCCGTCCCGCACGAGTCAGCGGTGCGAGGGGGTCCGCCGTCGGCCTCCGGCGCCGACGCGCCGGCGTCCGGCACCGACGACCCCGTGGCCGTCGCGCCCTGAGCGGCGTCGCCGCCGATGTCCACACTCCGTTCACGAAAAGGAGGTTTGCAAGGAAACTCCCGATGGAAATCCGATCGGTCGAACAACTGTCATTCGCCGGCCGATCGGACGGGATGTGACGGGCGATGCCAACGCCCGTGAGGGGCAGGCGCCGGAGAAATCCGGAGCGTATTCGACCACGCGCTCCGGAAATATCCACGTGCCTCGATGCCGGGTTCGCGCGCCAATGGCGTGAGGAGTTCCGTGTGCCGTCCGGCTGTGACGCGCGCTCGCATCGAACCCCGGATCCTCCAGGTCGGCGGGGCAACGGGCAGGGCGCCCGGGGTCTCGCCACACCGGCGAACGGTACGGAAGGCCCGGTCATTCCACCGCGCCGCGAAGCCGAATGCCCAAAAGTGTTACACCTGTTGCCGCTTCTGGCCACGAACGATTCTGACGGTTCCCGAACCCTTTTCAAACAACGCCGTGAGAACTACCTTCCTCTCAGCTCGCCACGCGAGCCAGGAACGGCCCGTACCGAGAAACCGCCGAGAATCCACGACCGGCCGGTCCCGCCGGCACCAGGACCGGCCCGGCCCGGCGCATCGACAAGTCGACGAACCGTCACCCGCCGCGGGCGGGCCGGCGGAGACCGCATCACAGGGAGACCCATGAGTGCCCCGCTGCTCGAGATGCAAGGCGTCGTCAAGGAGTTCCCCGGCGTCCGGGCCCTCGACGGCGTCGACCTCGACGTGGCCGCCGGAGAAGTGCACTGCCTGCTGGGCCAGAACGGCGCCGGCAAGTCGACGCTCATCAAGGTCCTCGCCGGCGCCCACCAGCCCGACGCGGGACACATCACCTGGGAGGGCGAGCCGGTGACCCTCCCCACCCCGACGGCCGCCATGCGCCACGGGATCGCCACCATCTACCAGGAACTCGACCTGGCCGACGGCCTGACGGTCGCGGAGAACATCTACCTGGGGCACGAGCAGGCCCGGCTGGGCTTCACCCAGCGCTCACGGATGCACGAGGCCGCCCGGCACCTGATGCGCAGGCTCGGGCACCCGGAGATTCCCGTCACGCGCGAGGTGGGCGAGCTGTCCTCGGCCGGCAAGCAGCTCGTGTCCATGGCCCGCGCCCTCTCGCACGACACGAGGCTCATCATCATGGACGAGCCCTCCGCCGTCCTCGCCCACGACGAGGTCGACAACCTCTTCCGCATCATCGGCGACCTCACCGCCGCCGGCGTGGCCGTCGTCTACATCTCGCACCGCATGGAGGAGATCCGCCGGATCGGGGACCGCGTCACCGTCCTCAAGGACGGCCGCACGGTCGCCACGGGGCTGCCCGCGCGCACCACCCCCACCTCCGAGCTGGTCTCGCTGATGACCGGCCGCACCGTCGAGTACGTCTTCCCGCCCAGGCCGCAGAGCCCGGACCGCACGGAGCGCCCGGCCCTCCTGGAGGTCGAGGGCATCAGCCGCCCGGGGGAGTTCCACGAGGTGTCCTTCAGCGTGCGGGCCGGCGAGATCGTCGGGCTGGCCGGCCTGGTCGGCTCCGGCCGCTCGGAGATCCTCGAGACGGTCTACGGGGCCCGGCGCCCGGCCTCCGGACGCATCAGCGTGGCCGGGACCGCGCTGCGGCCCGGCAGCGTCACCGCCGCCGTCCGGGCCGGCATCGGGCTCGCCCCGGAGGAACGCAAGAGCCAGGCGCTGTTCCTGCACTCCTCCATCGCCCACAACGTGTCCATGTCCTCGCTGCGGCGCTTCGCCCGCGCCGGGTTCCTCGACGCCCGCTCCGAGCTGGCCGCCACGACGGAAGCGGTCCGCAGCCTCGACCTGCGGCCCCCCGACCCGACCCGGCCGGTGCGCACCCTGTCCGGCGGCAACCAGCAGAAGGCCGTCGTCGCCCGATGGCTGCTCAAGGACTGCCGGGTGCTGCTGCTGGACGAACCCACCCGTGGCGTGGACGTCGGGGCGCGGGCCGAGCTCTACACGCTCATCCGGCGGCTCGCCGACTCGGGAGTCGGTGTGCTCCTCGTCTCCAGCGAGGTGCCCGAGGTCCTCGGCCTCGCCGACCGCGTCCTCGTCCTGCGCGAAGGGCGGGTGGTCCGCGAGGCCCCCGCCGTGGACCTCGACGAATCGAAAGTGCTCGACCTCGTCATGGAAGGGAGCTCCGCGTGAGCCAGCAGACCAGTCCCCCCGGCGGGAGCGGTCCGCTGCCCGCCACCGGCCAGGGATCACCGTCCGGATCCGCCCGGAAGACCGGCTCGTCCCCGGGCAAGGGCAGCGGACCGTCCTTCCTCGGACACATGGGCAGGGTGCGCAACCTCGGCCTGTTCGTCGTCCTCGTGCTGCTGTGCGTCATCGGCGCACTGACCTCGGGCAACTTCGCGACCAGGCAGAACGCCCTGGTGATCCTCAGCAGCGCGGCCGTCATCGGGGTCATCACGATCGGCCAGACCTTCGTCATCATCGGCGGCGGCATCGACCTGTCCGTCGGGGCGATCGTGGCGCTCGCCTCCGTGTGGTGCACCACCGTGGCCACCCAGTCCTACGGGCTGGGCGGCATGGTGTTCTGCGCGCTCGCCGTGGGCGCGGTCGTCGGCCTGGTCAACGGCCTGATCATCTCCTACGGCAGCATCGTGGCGTTCATCACCACGATCGCCATGATGGCGAGCGCCCGCGGACTGGCCGAGCGGATCTCCGACCGGCAGTCCCAGGTGGTCACGGTCGAGTCGTTCAACTCCATCGCCTCCACCAAGTGGCTCGGCATACCGCTGCTGGTCTACATCCTGGCGGTGGCCGTGGTCCTCGGCTGGGTGCTGCTCAACCGCACCACCTTCGGCCGCCGGACGTTCGCCATCGGCGGCAACCAGGAGGCCGCGCGCCTCGCCGGCCTCGACGTGCGCCGCCACACCCTGGTGCTGTACGTCCTGTCCGGCCTGTGCTGCGGCATCGCCGCGGTCATGCTGACCGCGCGGACCACCTCCGGCGCCAGCAACCTCGGCAACCTCTACGAACTGGACTCGATCGCCGCGGTGATCATCGGCGGGACGCTGCTGACCGGCGGCCGGGGCTCGCTCATCGGCTCGATCCTGGGCGTCCTGGTGTTCACCACGATCACCAACATCTTCGTGCTGAACAACCTCACCACCGACATCCAGCAGATCGCCAAGGGCCTGATCATCGTCGCCGCCGTGCTGATCCAGCGCCGCGGACGCCGAACCGCGACCCCGTAGCAGCGGCGCGGACGGCGGCCCAGTCCCCGCTGCCGCCGACCGCGCCGCCCCCGCCCAGCCGCGCGGCACGTCCGCATCGACCACGGCAGGCACAACCCAGGCAGGACACCCGTGACGGGAAGGACAAGCGAGATGGACAAGCGCGGACTCGGCGGAATGGACCGCAGAAGGCTGCTCCTCAGCGGCGCGATGCTCGGCGGCGGAGCCCTGGTCGCCGGCTGCACCAGCAACAAGAGCGACGCCTCGACCGACGACGTCAAGGGCGCGAGCAAGGCCGGCACCGACAACGACAAGCCGGGCAAGCAGGTGACGATCGGGTTCTCGGCCCCGGCCGCCGACCACGGCTGGATGGCGGCCATCACCAAGAACGCCATGGCGCAGGCCAAGCAGTACTCCGATGTGCACTTCGAGGCCGTCGAGGGCACCAACGACGTCAACGCGCAGATCAGCCAGGTCCAGACGCTGATCGGCAAGAAGGTCGACGTCCTGGTCATCCTGCCGTTCGACGGCAAGGCGCTGACCTCCGTCGCCCAGCAGGCGATGGACGCCGGCATCCCCGTCATCAACGTCGACCGCGTCTTCGACACACCCCTCGCGTACCGGACGTGGATCGGCGGCGACAACTTCGGCATGGGCCTCAACGCCGGCCTCTACATCGGCAGGACCCTCAAGGACAAGGGCGTCTCCTCGCCCATGATCGGCGAGATCGCCGGAATCGACAATCTCGAACTCACCAAGCAGCGCAGCGCCGGGTTCAAGAAGGGCCTGGCCAAGTACGGCTACCGCGTGGGGATCCGGCAGGCCGCCGAATTCACCGCGGACTCCGGGCAGCAGGTGATGAGCAACGTACTGCAGGCACGCTCGCACCTCGACGCGGTGTGGAACCACGACGACGACCAGGGACTCGGCGTCGAGGCGGCCATCAAGCAGGCGGGCCGCAGCGAGTTCTTCATGGTCGGCGGCGCCGGCTCCAAGCACGCCATGCAGGAGATCAAGTCGGACGACTCCGTGCTCAAGGCCACGGTCGTCTACCCGTCGAACATGTCCGCCTCCGCGATCAAGCTGGCCCGGCTCGTCGCCCAGCGCAAGGGCATGAACGACCTCGTCGGGCAGGACCTGCCGTCCTCGGTGACCCTGTTCTCCGCCACCGTGACCAAGGAGAACGTCGACCAGTACCTGCCCGGCGCCTTCAGCTGACCCAGCGCCTCCCGTCCCCGCACAACAGGTCCCGAAAGGTTGATGATGTCCCGCAGAGGTATCGTCGCGCTGTTGTCCGCGGCCGCTGTGGCCCTGCCGCTGGCGGCCGCCGGCGCCACCACCGCACACGCGGCGGAACCGGCGTTCAGAGTACTGGTGTTCTCGAAGACGACCGGCTACCGGCACGACTCCATCCCCGACGGCGTCGCCGCGATCCAGAAGCTCGGCCAGGAGCACGGCTTCGCGGTCGACACCACCGAGGACGCCACCCGGTTCAACGACGACGACCTGGCGAAGTACCAGACGGTCGTCTTCGTCTCCACCACGGGCGACCCGCTGGACCAGCAGTCCGAGAAGGACGCCTTCCAGCGCTACATCGAGCACGGCGGCGGTTACGTCGGCATCCACGCCGCCGCCGACTCCGGCTACAGCTGGGCCTGGTACGGCGGCCTGGTCGGCGCGTACTTCTGGGACCACCCGTCCATCCAGCAGGCGACCGTGAACGTCGTGGGCCAGGGCACCGCCGCCACCAAGGGCCTGCCCAACCGCTGGACCCGCACCGACGAGTGGTACAACTACCGCTCCGACCCCCGCGCCGACGTGCGTGTCCTGGCGA
Organism: Streptomyces sp. NPDC006393; assembly: GCF_040628575.1. Classification (NCBI taxonomy): domain Bacteria; kingdom Bacillati; phylum Actinomycetota; class Actinomycetes; order Kitasatosporales; family Streptomycetaceae; genus Streptomyces; species Streptomyces sp. NPDC006393. The sequence goes on along the minus strand of NZ_JBEXZD010000068.1, from coordinate 16,303 downwards.
CGCTGGACGAGCGGACGTACAACCCGGTCGGCTACTCCGGCGGGTCGATGGGCGAGGACCACCCCATCGCGTGGTGCCACCCGTACGACGGGGGGCGGTCCTTCTACACCGGCATGGGCCACACCAAGGAGAGCTACGCCGATCCGCTGTTCCTGTCGCACATCCTCGGCGGCATCCGTATGACGGCCGGCGCGGCGAAGTTCAACTGCGATCCGGACAGCACCGACTGACCGGCACGGCCACCGGCGGGTGACCGGGGACAGCGACATCGACAGCGAGCAACGAGGGCGCCGGGCGCGGTCGCGCCCGGGCCGACGGAGGTGACGAGATGCCAGATCAGCGTAGTCGCACGGGTGTCTGGTTGGCGGGGGCGCGCGGATCGGTGGCCACCACGGTCGTCGCCGGGACGGCCGCGCTCCGGGCGGGGCTGACCGGGCCGACCGGATGCGTCACCGAGCAGCCGGGATTCCCCGACGCCGGCCTGCCCGCCGTGTCCGACCTGGTCTTCGGGGGCCACGACACCGCCTGTACACCCCTGCCCAAACGGGCCGAGCAGCTGGTCGAGGCCGGGGTGCTGCCCCACGGGCTGCCCACGGCCGTGCACGACGACCTGGCCGCGGCCGACGCCGAGATACGCCCGGCCCCCCTCCCGGGCCCGGCCATGAGCCAGTCGGACGCCGCCCGGGCGATCCGCGCCGACATCACCGCCTTCCGCGAGCGGCACGGCCTCGCACGCGTGGTCGTCGTCAACGTCTCCTCGACCGAGCCGGTCCTGACGGCGCACCCGGCACACGGCTCGGCACGGGCCCTGCGCGCCGCGCTCGACGCCGGTGAGGACGTGCTGCCGGCCAGCTCCCTGTACGCCCTGGCCGCGATCACCGCCGGGTGCCCGCACGTCGACTTCACGCCGTCCGCCGGCATGCGGATCCCGGCGCTGCGGGAGATGGCCGAGCAGGCCGGCCTGCCGTACGCCGGGAACGACGGCAAGACGGGGGAGACCCTGCTCAAGGCGACCCTCGGGCCGATGTTCGCCGCCCGCGGCCTGCGGGTACGGGCCTGGTCCGGCACCAACCTGCTCGGCGGCGGCGACGGCGAGACCCTCGCCGACCCGGCCGCGATGGCCAGCAAGACCGCCTCCAAGCAGCGGGTGCTCACCGAGACACTGGGACACCCCGTCGAGGGCGAGGTCCACATCGACTACGTGCCCTCCCTCGGCGACTGGAAGACCGCCTGGGACCACGTGACCTTCGAGGGGTTCCTCGGGGTACGGATGAACCTCCAGTTCACCTGGGCCGGTTGCGACTCGGCACTGGCCGCGCCCCTGGTGCTCGACCTCGCCCGGCTGACGGCCCGCGCCCATGAGCGGGGCATCTCCGGCCCCCTCGGCGAACTGGCCTTCTTCTTCAAGGACCCTGTTTTCGAGGACTCCGCTGGAAGCGGTGACCACGGTGTGATGAGCCAGTACGAGACGCTGCGGGCCTTCGCCGCCCGGCTCGGGGCCGGGCAGTGACCCGCCCGCCCACGCTCCGGCCCGACCCGGTCCCCGCCCGGAGGGGAGCCGGGGACACGGGGTCGGGCGTCGACCGGACCGGGGGTCGGCACCCCGGACGCACAGACACCGGGCCCGCAGGATCCGTTGAACCCGCCGGATCTGCCGGGGCCTCCGGGTCTGCTGCCGGGTCTGCGGAGGCCAATGGGTCTACCGGGGCTGCCAGGCCCGCCGGGCCTGCCGAGGCCGTTGGTTCTAGCGGGGCTGCCAGGCCCGCCGGGTCTACCGGGGCCTCCGGGTCTGCCGGGGCCGCCAGGTCCGCCGGATCTGGGTCCACAGGGGCCGGGCCCATTGGGTCCGCCGGGTCCGCCAGTCCGGCAGGGTCCGCCGGATCTGCTGGTCCCGCTAGGTCCGTTGAGTCTGCCGGGTCCGGCAGTCCCGCCGGTCCCGCTGGGTCCGCCGGATCTGCCGGTCCCGCTAGGTCCGTTGGGTCCGTTGGATCTGCCGGTCCCGCTGGGTCCGTTGGGTCTGGCGGATCTGCCGGTCCCGCTAGGTCCGTTGGGTCCGCTGGATCTGCCGGGTCAGCCAGTCCCGCCGGTCCCGCTGGGTCCACCGGACCTGCCGGGCCCACTGGGTCCGCCGGGTCTGCCGGAGCCTCCGGGTCCGCCGGCCCCGCCAGTCCCGCCGGTCCCGCTGGGTCCGCCGGATCTGCCGGTCACGCTGGGTCCGTCGGGGCTGCCGGGTCCGGTCCTGCCGGGGCGCCGTCGCCGCGGCCGCGCCTGCGGGACCTGGCCGAACTGGTGCGCGCGCCGGCCGCGCTCACCGTGCCGGGGGACGTCCTGGCGGGAGCTGCCGCCGCCGGCCGCCGCCCCGACCTGTCCACGGCCGTTCTGGCCGCCTCCTCGGTCTGCCTGTACTGGGCCGGGATGGCGCTCAACGACTGGGCGGACCGCGACCTGGACGCGGTCGAACGCCCCGAGCGGCCGATCCCCTCCGGCCGCGTGGCCGCACCCGTCGCCCTGGGCACCGCCGTGGCCCTCACCGCGGCCTCCCTCGGCCTGGCCACCGCCGCCGACGGCCGACGCGCGCTCGGCGTCGCCGTGCCCCTCGCGGCGACCGTCTGGGCGTACGACCTGTGGGCCAAGCCCCGCCCGGTGGGCCCCGCGGTGATGGCCGCCGCCCGTGGGCTCGACGTCCTGCTCGGCGCCCGCGCGGGCCGGACGCGGTCCGCCCTCCCGGCGGCAGCGACCGTCGCCGGGCACACCCTCGCCGTCACCGCGCTCAGCCGCGCCGAGGTCACCGGCGCGCAGCCGTGGCTGCCCCGGACGACACTCGCCGCCACCACAGCCGTCGCGGCGGCGACGGCGTTCGGCGCCGGCCCCGGCCGCCGCCAGGGCACGGGCCGCCGGCACCGAATGGGCGTCGTCGGCGGCCTTCTCGCGTACGGCGCCACGGCCGGCCGCGCCCAGGCACAGGCCGTCGCCGACCCCTCGCCCGGCACGGTCCGTACGGCCGTGGGCGCGGGAATCCTCGGCCTGATCCCGCTCCAGGCCGCGCTCACCGCGGGCGCGGGCGCCCTTCGCTCCGCCCTTCCGCTCGCGGCGGCCTTCCCGCTGGCCCGAGCCCTGTCCAGGCGGGTGTCCCCGACATGACCGCACCACACGACCGCGCCACCACGACCGCGGAGCCCGCCACGACCGCCGAGCCCGTCACGGCCGCCGAGCCCGTCACGGCCGCCGAGCCCGTCACGACCACGGAGCCCGTCACGACCGCACAGCCCGTCACGACCGCACAGTCCGTCGCGTCCACCGAGCGCGTCACATCCGCCGAGCCCGCCCTGCGCTACGGGTTCGGCACCAACGGTTTCTCCAACCACCGGCTCAGCGACGCGCTCACCGTCATCGCCGACCTCGGCTACGACGGCGTGGCGCTCACCCTCGACCACCACCACCTCGACCCCTTCGCACCCGGCCTCGCCGCGCGGACCGCGGCCCTCGCCCGGCAGCTGGACCGTCTCGGGCTCACCGTCGTGATCGAGACCGGGGCCCGCTACCTGCTCGACCCCTGGCGCAAGCACGAGCCCACCCTGCTGGCGACCGAAGGACGGGAACGCAGGGTGGACTTCCTGCGCCGGGCGGTGGCCGTCGGCGCCGACCTCGGCGCGCAGGCCGTCTCCTTCTGGGCGGGCGTCAGACCCGCCCGGCTCGACGCGCGCACGGCCTGGGACCGGCTGGTCGCCGGATGCGCGGACGTCGTCGAGGCAGCGGAGAAGGCGGGCGTCCCGCTGGGCTTCGAACCCGAACCGGGGATGCTCGTGGAGAGCATCGACGAGTACACCAGGCTGGCCTCCGCACTCGGCGACCCGGCGCCGTTCGGCCTGACCCTCGACATCGGCCACTGCCGCTGCCTGGAGCCGTACCCGGTGCCCGAGTGCGTGCGCCGGGCAGGCGACCGGCTGGTGAACGTGCAGATCGACGACATGCGCCGGGGCACCCACGAGCACCTGGAGTTCGGCAGCGGTGAGATCGACTTCCCGCCCGTGCTCAGTGCCCTCGACGAGGTCGGCTACCGAGGGCTGGTCGCCGTGGAACTTCCCCGGCACAGCCACGACGCCCCGGGCGTGGCCCGCCGCTCCCTGGACTTCCTGCGCTCGTGCGACCCCGCGATCCGTCGCGCGGTCCGTCGTGAGGAGGAGATGGCATGACCCCCGATCACCTCAGAGCCGCACTGACCGAACGGATGACCGAGCAAGGCGCGAAGTGGCTCGCCGGCGCGTGCGCCTCGGTCACCACCGACCCCGGAGTCGTCCGCGGTCTGTTCCCGCTGGCCGGACGCCGGTGCGGACGCGGCCCGCTGGACCCCGCCGACCCGCACGGCTGGACGGTGGACGACGCGGCCCGCTCCCTGTTGCTCGCCGCCCTGCCCCTGACCGGCGCCCCGCTGCTGGAGGAGATCGGCGAGCTCTACCGCACCGGTGACGCGGCCGAACGGCGCGCCGTGCTGCGCGCCCTGCCCCTGCTGCCCGTCGGCGACGGCGGTCTGCCGCTCGTGCGCGACGCCCTGCGCACCAACGACACCCGGCTGGTCGCGGCGGCCCTCGGCGACTACGCGACCGACCACCTGGACGCGGAGACCTACCGCCAGGGCGTGCTCAAGTGCGTCTTCACCGGCATCCCGCTGGCCGCGCTGCCGGGCCTGCCCGGCCGGGCGGACGCGGAGATGGCCCGCATGATGGCCGCGTTCGCCCACGAGCGCAGGGCCGCGGGACGCACCGTGCCCGACGACATCGCACCGGTCCTCGCGCTCTTCCCGGACGTGACCGTGCCCGGCCCCCGGGACCTCCAGGACGTCTCCACGGCGACCACCGCGACCACCGCGACCTCCTCGATCACCGCGACCTCCTCGACCACCGACCGCCCCAGCCCCCGGGAGGCGTGATGCGCATCTTCGACCCGCACATCCACATGACCTCGCGCACCACCGACGACTACGAGGCGATGCACGCGGCCGGCGTACGCGCCCTGGTGGAGCCCGCGTTCTGGCTCGGCCAGCCGCGCACCTCCGTGGGCAGCTTCCTGGACTACTTCGACTCCCTCATCGGCTGGGAGCCCTTCCGCGCCGCCCAGTTCGGCATCCGCCACCACTGCACCATCGCCCTCAACCCCAAGGAGGCCAACGACCCGCGCTGCGCGGAGGTGCTCCAGCACCTGCCGCGCTACCTGGCCAAGGACGGCGTGGTCGCCGTCGGCGAGATCGGCTACGACTCGATGACGCCCGAGGAGGACGAGGCGTTCGCCGCGCAGCTGCAACTCGCCGTCACCCACGACCTGCCGGCGCTGGTCCACACCCCGCACCGAGACAAGGCGGCGGGCGTGGAACGCACCCTGGCCGTGGTGAAGGAGTCGGGAATCGCCCCCGAGCACGTCGTCGTCGACCACCTCAACGAGGTGACGGTACGGCAGGTCGCCGGCTCCGGCTGCTGGATGGGGTTCTCCATCTACCCCGACACCAAGATGGACGAGCGCCGCATGGTCGCCGTGCTGCGCGAGTTCGGCACCGAGCGGATCCTCGTCAACTCGGCCGCGGACTGGGGCCGGAGCGACCCGCTGAAGACCCGGAGGACCGCGGACGCCATGCTCGCCGCCGGCTTCACCGCCGACGACGTGGACACCGTCCTGTGGCGCAACCCCGTCGCGTTCTACGGCCAGAGCGGCAAGCTGGAGCTGGAGGACTCGGACGCGCCCGGCGCCGACGCCACCTACGAGGGCAACTCCGTGCAGCGCGGCGTCCGGGCGGAGGTGTAGCGGTGCGTCTGCTCCACCCCGACGGCACGGTGGTCCACCTCGCGTACTGCACCAACGTCCACCCCGCCGAGGACCTCGACGGGGTGCTGGCCCAACTGGCCCGGCACGCCGAGCCGGTGCGCGAGCGGCTGGGCGCACCCGTCCTCGGCCTGGGCCTGTGGCTGGCCCGCGACGCCGCGGCGGCCCTCGCCGCGGACGACGCGGCGGTCGGCGGGCTCCGCCGGGAGCTGACCGCCCGCGGCCTGGAGGTCGTCACCCTCAACGGCTTCCCCTACCGCGGCTTCCACGACCCCGTCGTCAAGCACGCCGTCTACCGGCCGGACTGGACCGAGCCCGACCGGCTGCACTACACCCTCGACCTCGCCCGCGTGCTCGCGGCCCTGCTTCCCGAGGACGCCGCGCACGGCAGCGTCTCCACCGTGCCCCTGGGCTGGCGGACCCCGTGGACGGCCGGCCAGGCCGACGAGGCCGCCCGCACACTCGACACACTGGCCGACGGCCTCGCCGACCTCGCCGCCGACACCGGCCGGACGATCAGGGTCGGCCTGGAACCCGAGCCGGGCTGCGTCGTCGAGACCACCGCCGAGGCCGCCCGGCACCTCGCCCGAGTGGACACCGACCGCATCGGCGTCTGCCTGGACGCCTGCCATCTGGCGGTCGGCTTCGAGGAGCCGGCCGCCGCACTCGCCCGCCTGGAGGAGGCCGGACTGAACGTGGTCAAGACCCAGGCGTCCTGCGCCCTCCAGGCCGCCGACCCGTCCGATCCGGCGACACGGGAGGCACTGGCCCGGTTCGCCGAGCCCCGTTTCCTGCACCAGGTCCGGGAGCGAGGCAACCCGCCCCGGGCCGTGGACGACCTGGACGACGCCCTCGCCGGCGGCCTGCCCGGCCGCGACCCGTGGCGCGTCCACTTCCACGTGCCGCTGCACGCCGACCCGGAGCCGCCGCTGACCACCACCCGCCCCGAACTGGAGGCGACCCTCGCCGCCCTGCTCGGCGGGGACACCGCCCGCACCGCACACGTGGAGGCCGAGACCTACACCTGGGGAGTGCTCCCCGAGGCCGACCGGCCGCAGGGTCCCGACGCCCTCGCCGACGGCATCGCGGCCGAACTCGCCTTCACCCGCGACCACCTGATGTCTCTCGGCCTGAAGGAGGTCGCCCCGTGAGCCCCACCCCCCTCCTCGTCCTGGACGTCGTCGGCCTCACCCCCCGCCTGCTCGCCCACATGCCCAGGCTGCGCGCCCTGGGCGAGGCGGGCTTCACCTCACGCCTCGACACCGCCTTCCCCGCCGTCACCTGCACCGTGCAGTCCACCCTGCTCACCGGGCAGCCCGCCACCGGCCACGGCATCGTCGGCAACGGCTGGTACTTCCGCGAACTCGGCGAGGTGCTCCTGTGGCGGCAGCACAACGCCCTCGTCGGCGGGGAGAAGCTGTGGGAGGCGGCGCGGCGCGCCCACCCCGGCTACCGTGTGGCCAACGTCTGCTGGTGGTACGCCATGGGCGCCGACGTCGACCTCACCGTCACCCCACGGCCGATCTACTACTCCGACGGCCGCAAGGAACCCGACTGCTACACCTACCCGCCGCAGCTGCACGACGAACTCACCGCGAAACTCGGCACGTTCCCGCTGTTCACCTACTGGGGGCCGACCGCCTCCCTCACCTCCTCCCGGTGGATCGCCGACGCCGCCCGGCACATCCTCACCACCCAGGCCCCCGACCTCACCCTCGTCTACGTCCCCCACCTCGACTACGACCTCCAGCGCTACGGACCCGACGACCCCCGCGCCGCCGCAGCGGCGGCCGACGTCGACCGCGTCCTCGCCCCGCTGCTCGACGCCGCCGCCGCACGCTCGGTCACCGTCGTCGCCCTGTCCGAGTACGGCATCACCAACGTCTCCCGGGCGGTGGACGTCAACCGCGTCCTGCGCCGGGCCGGGCTGCTGCACGTCCACACCCAGGACGGCATGGAGTACCTCGACCCGTGGACATCGGCCGCCTTCGCCGTCGCCGACCACCAGGTCGCCCACGTATACGTCGCCGACCCGGCCGACACCGAACGCGTCCGCGAACTGCTGGCCGGCACCGACGGCGTGGCCGAGGTGCTCACCGAGGCCGGCAAGAAGGCGTACGGCATCGACCACCCGCGCGCCGGCGACCTCGTCGCCGTCGCCGAGCCGGACTCCTGGTTCACCTACTACTACTGGCTCGACGACGACCGCGCCCCGGACTTCGCCCGCCTGGTCGAGATCCACCGCAAACCGGGCTACGACCCGGCCGAGCTGTTCATGGACCCCAAGGACCCCACGGTCAAACTGCGCGCCGCCGCGGCCCTCGCCCGCAAGAAGCTCGGCATGCGCTACCGCATGAGCGTCGTCCCCCTCGACCCGTCCCCGGTGCGCGGCAGCCACGGCCGCCTGCCCGACCACCCCGACGACGGCCCCGTACTGCTGTGCTCCCGGCCCGACGAGGCACGCGACCACTACGACGCCACCGAGGTGAAGGACCTGCTGCTGCGCCTGGCGGACCTGGCGAACTGAGACCGGGTGACGAACTGAACCAGCGGCCGACGCGGCCGAACTGACGAACCACCGGAGGAACCGAGATGCCACGCCCGATCACCCTGTTCACCGGCCAGTGGGCCGACATGCCGTTCGAGGAGGTCTGCCGGCTGGCGGCGAAGTGGGGCTACGACGGGTTGGAGATCGCCTGCTGGGGCGACCACTTCGAGGTCGACAAGGCCCTGGCCGACGACGACTACATCCCGCGCCGCCGCGCTCTGCTGGAGAAGTACAACCTGCGGTGCTGGACGCTCTCCTGCCATCTGACGGGCCAGGCGGTCTGCGACCACCCCATCGACGAGCGCCACAAGGGCATCCTCCCCGCCCGCATCTGGGGCGACGGTGAACCGGAGGGCGTCCGGCAGCGCGCCGCCCAGGAGATCAAGGACACCGCGCGCGCCGCCGCGGCCTTCGGGGTGGAAACGGTGGTCGGCTTCACGGGTTCCTCGATCTGGCACACGGTGGCGATGTTCCCGCCCGTGCCGCCGGAGATGATCGAGCGCGGCTACGCGGACTTCGCCGAGCGGTGGAACCCCATCCTCGACGTCTTCGACGAGGTCGGCGTGCGCTTCGCCCACGAGGTCCACCCTTCCGAGATCGCCTACGACTACTGGTCGACGGTGCGCACCCTGGAGGCGATCGGCCACCGGGAGGCGTTCGGGCTCAACTTCGACCCGTCCCACTTCGTCTGGCAGGACCTGGACCCGGTCGGTTTCCTGTGGGACTTCAAGGACCGCATCTACCACGTGGACTGCAAGGAGTCGGTCAAGCGGTTCAACGGGCGCAACGGCCGCCTCGGCTCCCACCTGCCGTGGGGCGACCCGCGCCGCGGCTGGGACTTCGTCTCCACCGGCCACGGGGACGTCCCCTGGGAGGCGTGCTTCCGGATGCTCAACTCGATCGGCTACGACGGCCCGATCTCGGTGGAGTGGGAGGACGCGGGCATGGACCGCCTGGTCGGCGCCCCGGACGCCCTGAAGTTCATCCGAGGGCTGGTGGCCATCGAGCCGTCGGACCGGTCCTTCGACTCGGCGTTCTCCTCCGGGGACTGACGGGGAAGGACCGGCCGATGCGTCCGGCCGCTCGAGGGACGTCGGCTCGCCACGAGGGGGCGGCCGACGGTGGCCGGTGAGGGGAGGGACCCCCGCACTCGCGGGGGTCCCTGCCGGGCATCGTCAGGGGCCGCGCCGGTCCCGGTGGCGGCGCGCGTTCTCAGGACACCGTGGTGGCGTAGGAACGCAGCAGATCGAAGTTCTGGGCGTACGCGTCGTGCGGCGCCGCGCCCTCCAGCCGCAGCAGCGCCTCGTCGTTGTCCCGGAGCGAGGACTCGTCGAGGTTGTGGGACCCGGTGAAGGTCCACTTCGTGTCGGGGTGACCGGCGTAGTTGCCCTCGACCAGGAAGTACTTCGAGTGGACCAGATAGCCGTCGCTCGTATTGAGCTGCTTCAGGGAGATGTTGGCGTGGCCCTTGAGCTTGGTCTCGTCGTTGCTGTTGGCGTATACGATCTGGATCGAGCAGCCCTGGCCCGCCAGCGAGACGAGGGCGTCGGCCACCGCGTCGCGGTGCAGGGCGAAGGCGGCGACCCGGACGATGGTCCTGTGCGTGGACGTGCCCACGGTGGTGTTGCCCGTGCAGGAGACGTTGTCGAGGATGTCGACGACGACGTCTCCGGTCTTCTGCGGGAAGAAGTAGTACTTCTCGGTCCCGACCTTGGCGGTGGTGTAGTAGTCGTCGGTGCGCCTCTCCGCGGCGAGGTCGTTGAAGTAGTCGACGTAGGCCGTGTACAGGTCGGTGTTCCCGACGACGGTGTACGCGTTGTTCCAGTACTTCGAGACGTTCACGGCGGTCTGGTTGGCGGAGGCCTGGATGACCACGTCCTCGGCCACCCCCGCGTCGCCGATGCGGGAGAAGGTGAAGAACTTGTTGTGGTTGATCGGGTTGGTGCCGCCCGTCGCGATGCAGGCCCCGGCGGACCCGCACACGTGAACCCACGACGCGGCGGAGACGTCGGTGCCCAGTTCCGCCTTCAGGCTCTGGACGGCGGCGGAGTCGCTGTAGGTGTGGTCCAGCACCACCCGGATGTTCACCCCCCGCTGATGGGCCCGGATCAGGGCGTCCGCGTAGCCCTGGTCCGTGAGCGCGTACAGGGAGGCTCTGATAAGCCGCCCGGTCTGCGTGTTGTCGATCGCCCCGATGATGTGGTCCTTGACCGCGTTCTGCTCCGCTGCGGTGCCCTTGGGGTCGTTGAACACGGCTCCCGTCGTGATGGGCGCGTCCGCCGCCGACGAGACCCCCGAGTCCGGCAGGACGAGGGATGCGGCCAACAGGGCGGTGACGAGCAGGCGCTTGCGCACGTGGGGACTCCTGGAGATCGTTCGGGATGAGAGCAACCGATGAGACCACATGGCGTGTTGCTTTGGCCATGGGGTGCCGAGCGGCGTGGAGGGGGTGTCCGAGGTGGGCATCACGGGGGCCTGACGAGGAGCGCTGCGTGCCTGGTTGTCAGTGGCCGCCGGTACGTTCGGCGCCGTGAACGCAGAGCGACACCGAAGTGATCCGGTAAGGCAGTTCGAGGGCGAGTTCGAGACACACCTCACGCTCGCACCGCAGGTCGGCCAGGACAGCGATGAGCCGATCCGCGACTGGGCGGAGCGCCACGGCCTGAAGTACACGCGGATCGTGCTGGACCGGGGACGGACACCGGACCAGCCGATGCTCACCCGCCGGGGCGAGGGAACCCTGAGCGAGCAGGTGGCGGCCGCCCACCAGTGGACGGAACGACTGCGCGGGGACGGATTCCACGTCACACGCGTGAAGATCGAGGCGGCGCCGTGGGCCACCGGTGTCCCGCGGACCGACGCCGAGGCGGCGGCTCTCCCCGGGGACCGCTACTTCGAGCACCACGTGAAGCTGCTCCTGCCGGGAGAGCGTCAGGTCGCCGCCGTACGCGCGCTGGCCGTGCCGCACACCGCCCACGTCTCCAAAAACGCCCGGCGGACGTCGGCCGACGGCACGCACGAGCGCTTCGTCACCCAGCGCTGCCGGGGCGTCGGCCGCCCCGAGGCGCGCCGCCGCCTCGACGCACTGCTCCGCGCCCTGGCGGAGGCCGCCTGCACGGTGGCCGAGGTGGAGGAGGAGTTCGTCGTCCACGACGACAACCCGGCGGTGGACGCCGGCTGGATCGCGGACGACGGCGAGGCCGCACCGAGGGCGGCATGACGCCCCCGGACCGCCCCCGGCCACCGGCTCAGGCCGACGGGCGGCCACCGGCACAGGGCGACCTGCGGGCGGGGGCTTCGGTCGACCGGCAGTCACCGGCTCCGGCCGACCGGCAGTCACCGGCACGGGGCGACCTGCGGGCGGGGGCTTCGGTCGACCGTCGGGTGGCGGATTCGCTCGACTATCGGGTGGCGGATTCGGACGACCGTCGGGTGGGGGCTTACGTCGACCCGCGGGCGGCGGCTCTTTCCGACCGCGGTGCGGCGGCCCGGCGCGCGGCCCTCGACCATGTCCTGGCCCTGATCGCGTGCGCCCCCTGGAGCGAGAGCCTCGTGCTGCGCGGAAGCATGGTCGTGCCGGCGTGGGTGGGGAGCGCGGCGCGTGAACCGGCCGACCTGGACTGGATCGCGCCCCGGAACGCCGTCGGGGTCGATCCGCTGGACCCTTGCCCGTACGTCGACCGCCTGGCGACGGTGCAGCAGTGGCCCGAGGCGGCCGACGGCGCGGCACGGTACGAGATCTGGACGTACGAGGAGTTCGACACCGGCGGGCAGCGGCCCCGGCTCCCGCCGGAAGGACTGCGCTGGCTGCATGAGGACGAGGTCGTGGACAGCGGCCCGCCCTACGGGGACCTGCTCGACCGAGTGGCCCGGTGGCCCGATGCCGCTCCCGGCGTACTCCTCGACGCGAACGACGCACGCGTGGACGGCACGTGGACGTACGCGGAGTACGACACCCCGGGCGTCCGGCTGGTCATCCCCTGGAGCGCGGAGGGACTGTCACCGGGTGAGGTCCGACTGGACTTCGCCCGCGACGAGCGGCTTCCCGAACCACCGGTGTGGACCCTGGTCCCGCGAGGCGACGGCGGCCCACTCACGGCGGTGCGGACGGCGAGCCGGGAGCTGTCCCTGGCCTGGAAGCTGCTGTGGCTGCACACCGACAGCCGGGACGGCGGCCGGGCCCGGGGCAAGGACCTGTACGACGCGGTGGTCCTCGCCGAGGCGGAGGGGGCGAGGCTCACGCGCCGCCTGCTGCGGTCGGTCTTCGGCCGCGGGACCGGCCCTGTGGCGGACGGCCCTGTGGCGGACGGCCCCTTGTCGCCGGCCGCCGTGTCGGGGTGGGACGTGGACTGGGCCGGCTTCCGGGCCGACCACCCCTGGGTGCCGGGAACGGCACAGGACTGGCTGCGCCGACTCGTCCGGGCCCTCGACTCCGTGATCCGCACAGGGGCCGCGGTCGAGCGGTAACTCGCTTTCTCCGCAGGGCAATCACTTGGGAGGATCGTGGTCGGGCAGGGCCGCGAGCTGGAACGCCGTAGGCCGCACACGGCGATCCCGGGAGGGGCGCCCGGGGGAGAGGCGGGTACGGGGTGTCCGGTTCCTGGGAGGGCTTCGGCCGGCGGAGCGACACGGTGCCCCGGGCGCCACTGGACGACGAGGCACGTTCCCGCCTGGACCTGCCGTCGACGCTGCGCCCGATCCCGGACGAGGGCGTGGTGCAGCGTCCGGTCTTCGACCCGGCGCTCAAGCAGTACTCCAACGCCTACCGCGCCGCCGACCCGTACTTCACGGACGATGACGCCGAACGCGCCTGGCGTGCGGCCCGCCGGACCGCGATCGGCCTCGTCCTGTCCGCGATCTCGGACTCGCCGTGGGCGGACTCGCTCGTGCTGCGCGGCAGTGTCCTGCTGCGGGCCTGGTTCGGGGACGCCGCACGGGAGCCGGGGGACCTGGACTTCGTGGTGGTCCCGCAGTCCTGGCGGATCGACGAGAGCCGGACGCAGGCCATGTTCTCCGGCCTGGCCCGGGCGGCCGAGGCGGCCGCGGTGCGAGGCGCCGGTGGCGACCGCCTCGACCCCGAAGGCGGCGCTGTCGGCCCCGAAGGCGGCGCCGTCCGCATCATCGCGGCGGACGCGGCGAGCGACGACATCTGGACGTACGACCGGGTCCCCGGCCGGCGCATGATCCTGCCCTGGACATGCGACGGCCTGCCCGGGGGAGTGGTCCAGATGGACTTCGTCTTCAACGAGCACCTGGCCGTCGCCCCCGAACCGACCCTTCTCCCCTGGGCCTCCGGCGGCCGGGACATCATCCTGAACACGGCCACGCCCGAACTGTCACTGGCCTGGAAACTCATGTGGCTGCTGACCGACGCGCATCCGCAGGGCAAGGACCTCTACGACGCCGTCCTGCTCGCCGAGCACACGCCGCTGCGCTTCGATCTGCTGCGGGAGGTACTCCTCGACGCGGAACCGTCCGAGGGCTGCCGCCCGGTGGGACCCGGTGAGATCTCGGCCCTCGCACAGAGCGTGGAATGGAACCACTTCATCGTCGAGTACCCCGACATCCCCGGCACCGCGGCCGACCGCGTCGACCGCCTGGTCACGGCCCTCGCACCGACCTTCGCGGGCGTCGAACCCGCCGGCGAGGCGGACGGTGAGAAGGCGGGCGGCGAGTACGCACGGCACGCACGGTGGCTGGAGCCCCGGATCCGGGATCACCGGCAGCTGCTCCACCGCACGAGCATGCGCACCGTGCAGAAGAGGATGAGCGCGGCGGGCATCCCGGTGATCGCCGCCATCGTCATCACCCGAGAGCTCCTGGGACCGGACCGCCACAGCCTGGAGGATGCCCGCGCAGTGGTCTTCGCCGACCCGGCCTGGGCACGACTGGCCGACGTGTACGGGCACCGCAGCGGGTGGCTCGACCGGGAACTGGAGCGGCTGCACGGAGCGGGCTGAGGCGCCGAACTCCTGAGCCCGGCGGGCGAAGTCGCCGCGCCTTCTCGCGATGGCGCCGCACCGTCTCGCGCAGGCGCCGCTCTTCCTCGCGAGGACCCCGCTCCTCCGGGCGGTGTTGCCGCTTCGGGACAGCGCCGTTGACGTGAACGAAGGGGCAACCGATATTTGTGCGACGTGTGTTGGTCGATCAGTTGGCCGGTTGTCGTCCCCAGGACAGTCATGGCTCCTTACAGGCGGTGCAGATGAAGAAGAGACTGTGCGGTGCGGCAGCGGTCCTGGGCGTCCTCGCCACGATGGGTGCCATGCCGGCGGCCCAGGCGGCCCCGGACGCACGGCAGGATGCACAGGCCGGGCGACACGCCCTGTCGCCGGCTGCGGCTGCCCTGCCGCTGGGCCCCTCGGACCTGCCCGAGACCCGCACCACGAGGACTCTTCAGCCCGGTGTCACCCTCACGCGCATCGTGCGCGGCGATGCCGACGCGGCACTGCACTGGACGGTCGAGATGTCCATTCCCGGCGGTGACAGCTCACCGGACCCCGACGCACCGCCGACCGCTCTCAAGGACAAGGCGAGCGCCGACGAACTGGCCGCCCACCTGAAGCAGGCGGGATTCACAGCCCGGGTCGAAGAGGTCACGACGCCGAAGGTGGCCGACTACGCCGGTGGCACGCTCGGGTGGCGGGTCCGGGTCGGAACGTTCGACTCGCAGTCCGCCGCGACGGCCGAACGCGCACGGCTGAAGACCGCCGGGTACACGGGATCCGCCGTCTACACCGGCTGGGACGGAAACGCCGAGGACCGGGGTCCCTGGCTCGTCGACGTACTCACCATCGACCCGCACCGGTTCCGCGGGGGCCTGGAGGCGTCGTACGGTCCCGATCTGGAGAACCGCGAGACGACGAGCCGACTGGCGGACACGGCCGGGGCGACCGCGGCGGTGAACGCCGGGTTCTTCGTCCTGGACCCCGCCGCGGGGGCGCCGGGAGACCCGGCCGGCGTCGGCGTGTACGACGGACGCCTGCTGAGCGAGCCGGTGAACGGGCGCCCCGGCCTGGTGATCCACGGCAACGGCAGGCAGACGGAGATAGCCCGCTTCACCTGGCGGGGACGGGTCGTGGGCCGGGACACCTCGCTGAGCCTGACCGGCATCAACCGCGTACCCGGACTGATCAGGAACTGCGGCGGTGAGCACGACATCCCGACCTCGCTGCCGCTGCACGACGTGACCTGCACCAACCCCGACGAACTCGTCTCCTTCACCCCCGACTTCGGCGACAGCACGCCGCAGGGCGAGGGCGTCGAAGCCGTGCTGGACGCCCACGGCCGGGTCGTCCAGCTGCGTTCACCGCGCGGCGGAGCGCTGCCGCCCGGCGGCAGCTCCGTACAGGCGACCGGACGCCGCGTCGCCGAGCTCAAGGGTCTCGCCCGGGTCGGCGACCGCCTGACCGTCAAGGCGTCGTTGCTGGACCAGCAGGGGCACCCGGTGAAGCCCTCACCCACGACCGACATCCTGAACGGCGGCCCCGAACTGGTCCACGACGGGCGGCTGCACATCACCCCGGCCACCGACGGCATGGTGCACCCGGGCGACCCGAGCTGGTACTACGGCTGGGTGCAGAAGCGCAACCCACGCACACTGGCGGGGGTGGACGCCGCCGGACGAACCGTGCTGATCACCGCCGACGGACGCAGCACCGGCGCACTCGGGCTCAGCATCACCGAGAGCGCCGAGGTCGCCAAGGCACTCGGTCTGCGCGACGCGATGAACCTCGACGGCGGCGGCTCGACCACCCTGGTCGCCGACCACACCGTCCTCAACCACCCGTCCGACGCCACCGGCGAACGCCCCGTCGGAGACGCGCTGCTGATCCTGCCCGCCGGGAACTGACCGTCCCGTCCTCGGCAACGTCTTCCTGCCGCCCGCCGCCTACGGCGGACAGCTCCAGTGGACCCGTGACCTCGTGCAGAGGGACGCCTCCGGCC